>JACDZI010000107.1 GCA_013426785.1 Rhodocyclaceae bacterium
CGGGGCCCACTGAAATTTCCGGCTCATGCTGCTAACTGAGGAAAATAGGTTCATTCCAGCGGCAAGAATTGAATTGATCCCGACGGCACTGCGTTGCGCTGGATGCGAGTCATTGGCCGAAAAATCGTCCGATTTCCATCGGTACGTCGACGAGGGAATTGCCGGATCGAGGGATGAGCACAAAAAAATGCGGGCAAGGGATTGGGGCGATATGAGGAAGCGTGGCCGGGAGTAGTTCGACGTGTGCAACCCTGACGCCTATTCACGTGCTTCATGGCTGATATTGCCACTCAACTTTTTGCCCATCACTGATCACTTTGTAATGGATCGAGGGGAGGTCTGGCAGTGTTATGTATTCTGCTCGGGGCAGATTCGAGGCAAACAGCCAAGTCCGATTAGGGACATTCGGGGCTTTCTCGGGGCAGTAGAAAATAAAAAAACCGACTTTCGTCGGCTTTTTTGCTGCTGCTATGCTCTGCCATCTCGTGGATGTTTTACCAAATAACCTTATAAATCAAGGTGTTTGGCGGAGAGGGCGGGATTCGAACCCGCGGTAGGCTATGAACCTACACACGCTTTCCAGGCGAGCTATTTAATGTTGATAGAACGCTCTAATCATCAGCGTCTACGTCATTTGTGATAATCTGAAAATGGTTTTCCATCACACTTCCAACACCATAAGTTGATTAATTGAATCAATAAGACTGGATAATGGCGACAATCAGATTGGCTGCGAGTGGACTTCACCAAGCGATCGTTCGGCGACTTGGACATCCACATCAGAGCAAGACCTTCGAGCGGAAAGCTGACGCAGAAGCGTGGGCGAGCGCGATCGAAACCGATATGCGGCGTGGCGTTTTTATCTCTGCAACCGATGCGGAACGAACGACACTGGGCGATCTGATCAAGGACTTCAAAACCGAATTTGCTCCTCACCATTACCGAGTCAGAGAAGATGAAAAGGAGGCATGGCGCTTTCAGCTTGATCGTCTTGATGAGGCTCTGGGAGATTACAGTCTGACGGCCATCGATCAAAAGCTTGTTGCCAAATATCGCGATGACAGGTTGAAAGGAAATGAAGATCGGCCACCAGTAAAAGAGAGCACGGTCCGTAAAGAGCTATACATGCTCAGCAAGGTGCTCGGTTTTGCGCAGACCGAGAAGGGCATTGCTCTGCCAAGAGGCAATCCAGTCGAAAAGATCCGCAAGCCTGCAGAAGGGAAGGGAAGGGATCGCCGGTTATCGGCTGACGAGTGGGCGGCATTCGAGCGTGAGTGTAAAAAGTCCCGAAACCCTTGGCTTTGGGCAGCAGTGCAGCTGGCTGTTGAGACTGCGATGCGGCAGGGTGAACTGTTATCCCTCACATGGCGCCAGGTTGATATGAACAACCAGGTCGCAATCTTGACGGATCCAGACAAGATTAAAAATGAGGAGCCTCGGGGTGTCCCTCTCAACTCACGTGCGGTGACGGTGCTCAAGGCCCTGCCGCGAAGTACGACCGGCTTTGTCCTGCCGGTCGAGCGGATGACGCTCTATCATGCCTTTAGCTATGCTTGCGAACGAGCGAAGGTCAAGAATTACACCTTCCACGATCTTCGACATGAGGCGCTTTCTCGATTGGCCGAGCGAGGCGATTTCAATGTCTTGGAGCTTGCGGCTGTTTCTGGTCATAAGACCCTGCAGATGCTAAAGCGCTATACACACCTGCAGGCCGGCAAGCTAGCAAAAAAGATGGGGTGACCGCCTTCCGCAAGGATGGGGTGATGCGCGCATCCGATCTCTGTCGTCGGAAAGCAGCCGGATTGACCGGCCCCTTTAAAAGTTAACACGGAAAAGCTACTGGCCGAGGAGCTTAAGCTCAAGGCCGGGTGGTTGCGAGCCGTGAAGAAGGGGTAAAATGGCTATCCTTTTCGCCCCACGTAGTCTTTCCCTTGTGTCACAGTACGAACCAAGGAGGCGTCCATGAATACAGTCGTCAAAACCACCACCAAAAAACCCGCGAAGACCGCTGTCAAGGCCGCGAGCGGCAAGGCCGTGCGTTCTTCTTCGGGCAGTGCCTTGCGCGGCACGGTGCTGACCGGCCAAGCGCTCATTGACGACATGCGCGCTTTTCGACGCGAAGTAGCGGCCGACCCAACGCTCGCGCAAGAGCTGCTCATCAAGATTGGCGCCATGACCAAAGGCGGCAAACTCAAGACGCTGATTCGTGCCTGAGAACTGGGCGCATTACCAGCGGCACCCGTCGCTGGTGCTCGGGTTTCACGGCACAGAGCGTGCTACTGTTGACAGAGTCGTGACCCGTGAAACAAGGCACCTGAACAAGTCAGAAGGCCGCTACGAATGGCTTGGTCACGGCATCTATTTTTGGGAAAACGACCCGCGGCGCGGCCTAGAGTGGGCCAGTAGCGGGAACGCAAAGAAAAAGATCGCCGAACCGGATGTGGTCGGAGCCATCATTGATCTTGGCCTTTGCCTCGATCTCACTACGCGCACCGCTCTGGACGAAGTCAGCGAAGCATACGAGTTGCTAAAGGTTTCCTACGAGTTACGCGGTAAGCCACTTCCCGCCAATCACTTTGGCCAAGACAAGGTCAAGCGGGAGCTTGATTGTCAAGTGATCCAAATGCTGCACAGCTTCCGGGAACTGAAAGAGCAGCCACCTTACGATTCGGTCCGCGCCCCGTTTCTGGAAAATGATCGACTCTATACTGGCGCGGAGTTCCGCGCCGGAAACCACATCCAGATCTGCGTTATCAAGCCGGAAAACTGCATCAAGGGCTATTTTCGCCCCATCACGTCCGCGTCGGCAAGCTGATGCCGGCCCGCAGCCTGATCGGCGCCAACACCGGATAACGCTGGCGCACCCGGTTGTAATAGTCCGCTTCCTGCTTTACCTCCACCGTGATCACTAGCACGTAAGGCAGCGGTTCCACCTTCGAACTGGCAATCGGGCGCCCCTCGTCGCGCGCCCGGTAGATTAGTTCCAGTATCGGATCATTGAGCGTATCGGCATCGGCACCGATTTCCTTTGAAACCATTGTCTCCCATTTATGGGCATCGGCGCGCATCTCCTGCTCAGTCTGCCCGAACAGACGGCTCTTGCTGAAAAACGACACTGTAGCCCCGCCGGGCGAGCGGCGCAGGCGCGCCTCGATGCCGGCACGAGTGTAGTTGATCGGGTGCGCCAGATCCACCGATGTGGCAAACAGCAGCGTGGCACGAATCTTCGCCTTGCCCCGCACCAGGCCATCCGGCCAGGGCAGGCGCGCACCGATCGGCTTGCCCGGTTCGAGTTGGCCCTGGTAGATCACCATCGCCTCACGATCACCACAGGTAATGAGATCGAATGGGTCCAGCGCAAAACGGCCGTGGCCGATCTCAGCGAGGCTCCCTTTCTTCGGCCGTTCAGCCGTATGCACCAGCAACGCCCGTGCCGCCATGGGTGACACATCGCCGGCCAGCGCGGTGGCGCCGATGCCGGCGCGCAGCGCAATCGGGCTGGCAAAGCTGGTGCCATCGTAGAGCGCCACCGCACCGCTGACCGGATCGAACAGCGGCAGGCTCTCGCCCCAGGCTACGCCATCCGGCTTCACCAAGCCGGGCGAACGGCCGGGACCGACACAGCTTTTTGATGCGCGCGCCACTGGGCCGGTCGGCGCCGTGGCCGCACCGACCGCCAGTGCATTGACCAGATCGGCTGGCACCTGGATGCGATTATCCGGCTTAGGATGCTCCCCGTGGTTGCCGACCGCCACCGCTGCCAGGACTTCGCCACTGGCCAGACGCCGCTCCAGCACGCTGGTCCACAAGTGCACGTCGTCATCCTGCACCGTTTCGCAGGGCGCCACGCTGATGTTGACGAAGCTGTGCTGCCGACGGTCGAGCACTTCGCAGATGCGGCTGACGGCGTCAAACATCTCCGGCACCATTTCGTCGCGCGGTGTGGCGATGCGAAAGTGATCCACTGGCGCGAACGGGCGCGGCAATTCCGTCGTCGTTTCATCGATCGGACCGAACAGCACTGCCGATGTCACCGCGGACCCATGCCCGACGTACGCCGGGTCGGTGCGCACCGTTTCCGGCCAAGTGTTCTCCGTCGCCCAAGCTCCGACTCGCGCGATATCCAGCCCGGCATCAAAAACCGCCACGCGGAAGGCATCGGTCACTGGCTCTCCGACTGGTACCCGCACGGTTGCCGGGCCCGCAGCGGAGCGTAATTGGCTCTGTTCTTCACGCAGGGCCTGCACCGAGCGGAGTACCCGTAAATGCGTGAAGATGGCTAGCTGTTTGACAGATGTCGCTGGTATGTGTACCGGCATGAAGCTCAGGCCATCAATGCTAATCGTTCGTCCCAGATCGGCCCGCCCGTCGCAGAACCTTGCCCACTGCGCAAAATCCGAAAGAATGTCGTCGTCGTTTTCATCGGCATGAAGCACCGCCTCCAACAGCAGCGTGCCGTCAGAGAGCGGGCGTAGGGCGCGGATGCGGTCGCCGGCATCCATTAAGCCAATATCCTCGATGCGCATTAGGTCGCGCTGTACAGCCTTGACTGTTGAAGACATCAGCAACTGGTCGAGTACCTTGAATTCTTCCGGTGTGCCGGCCACCAACAGTTCTGCGGTGAACATGGATTTATCCGGATCGCGCTTTCTCAGGCGGTGGCGCGGGCTAATGGAGTTTGAGCGCGTGCCGATGTGGGCGAGGCCAGCCGCACGCAAAACGCCGGCCGGGAAAAAGCTCTTCGCTAGATATTCAGGATGAACCAGCACCTTGCCGACCACATGGCCACGGGGTGCAGCCTCCGGGGCGATGCGCGCCGCCGAGCGGACGAACAACTCAAGTTGCGGATGCAGATGATCGCGCGCCTGCTGCAGCGAATAAACATCGCCCTTGCGATTGGGCGGATTTGGCCAATCGGTTTGCCCCACCAACGCCTGACCATTGCCCAGCAGCAGGTTGTTCTTCGCCATCTCAGCCTCCCTTCAGTCGTTTGATCACCGATTGCACCGTCGGATGCGTAATGCCCAATTCGCGCGCGATTTCACGTGCTGACAGCTTACGCTCATGCATCTCAAGTATGCGCATGTCACGATCGACCTTGGCGCTTACCTTGCCGCCGCGCTCGCGTACCACCGTCGCGTAAAAGGCGGCGAGGAAAGATTGCCCATGCAACAGGCTGGCGCGGCGCGCGGCGCGCAACCAGCGTTCGACATTGGCGAGCGATTCACCTTCCATCGAGCGGGCGATCTCGTCAGCCACATCTTCTTCCAGACCATGTTCGCCCAGATAGCGGCGCACCATGTCGAGCGTGGGTACCTCCAGTGACAAAGCGAGATCGAAGCGCCGCCAAGCAGCGGGGTCGAGCAGTTCCGGATGGTTGGTGGCCGCCACGAGTAGTGATTCGCCGTTCCAGTTGTCGATTGCCTGCAGCAGTACATTGACGAGGCGCTTGAGCTCACCCACATCGCTGTCGTCGCCGCGCCGCTTGGCCACGGCATCGAACTCGTCGAGCAGCAGCACACTTTTGGTGCCAAGTGCGTAATCAAGCACCAGGCGCAGGTTCTGCCCGGTCTTGCCAAGGAAGCTGTTCATCACGGTTGCCAGATCGAGCGTGAATAGCGGAACGTTCAACTGCATGGCTAGCCAGTGGGCGGCCAGCGTCTTGCCGACTCCGGGTGGTCCGGAGAGCAGCACTGTGCGCGTTGGTTGCATACCGGCTTCGCGCAAGCGCTCGGCACCTTGCCATTCAACCACCACTCGATCGAGCGCATGGCGTACCGGCATGCCCCACACCGGATCACGTGGCAGGATGACCGGATAGGTTTCCATTAGTAGCTTCTGCCGCGAATCGGCATCCACCGGATTGGACTGGAACGCGCGCAGGGCGGTGTCGCGCCTCAACTCGGCCAGCAATGCCTCGGCCATTTCCGGGTCGCCCACTGCCAGCCGGACGGAGAGTTTCCTGACCTGCCGAGCGAAGGCCTCCTTGCTGCCATACAACCCGTCGCGGAACAGCGCTAGCCACTCTGCTTTGCTCAATATTTTCCGCGATAAACGCTCAGGCACCTTGCTGCTCCGTATGATGGTAAATTAAGTATGCGAAATTTACCACAATACTTACCATGTCAGCAGGGGTAGTGTTTATCAATCGGTTAGCTAGGACTTCGGCGGTGCGCTTCCCTTCTACCTACATAGCCGCCCCACTTGAATTGACGCTCCTGAATAGCTAGTTTCGCTCCTGCTAGAGAGGAAGAGCTTCCTGCTTGTTGTTCATAATTTCATCAAGCACGGCATAGATTGCTTTGCGTTTATACGTGTTCATTGTGGCGGTTGCGGAGACTCCATCCAGTCGCGCCACTACTGTTCCACCTTGCACTGCAGACCGAGACTTTAATAGCTGACCCGCTAGACCTGACAGGTTCTCTTTTGAGCGCGGATGTAGAGGCATCACTGTAGGGTCTAATCCTTGCTCCTGGATCGCTTGTTTGACAGGTATGAATTCCTCAGGGTCTCGCAATGCTGGAACCGCTTCTTTGATCTGTTCGAGTATTTCTTCGTGTTCTTTCAGTTTCCCGTCATGAGCGTGCAGTCGGGGGGCAACTGCCTGTTTGATAGCCTCGATGAGTGCGTCTTGTGTAACGGCGTTCCCTGATACTGGAGTTGTGGTTTTCGCGTTCAAAGTCGCCGCAATTGCACGTTCTTGCAGGTCGTAACCCCAGTTGGTCAAACGTTCATA
>JACDZI010000015.1 GCA_013426785.1 Rhodocyclaceae bacterium
GCACGTGAGGCCTGCCTTGCAATCTGATTCCGTGGGGAAACCTCAGGGTCGGACCCTAATGCTAGGATTGAATTCCATCGGTTTGATCTGTGTCAACTTGCGCACGAGGAGTATTCGGCATCTTACGAACCTTGTCTAGGATGTTGAATATTTCAAGTACCCGTGAAAAAGATTCAAGAATTCAAAACCGTTCCAGGAACGCTCTACTGCCGCGACTTAGATGAATACAGGACTCGTCTGGTCGTCTTGTCGTGGCACGGTTCGTCAGGTACTGCGGTTTGTGGAAGTTTGAAATCCGTGGGATTCGTGGGTGATTGACATTACTAATAGCATGGTTAAAATCATCGATCGTGATTTTCCAGCCTCCCCTATTGCATGCCAAGAGACTGAGTCTGCGATGACCAGAATGAACACCATCGCTGTAGTATTTGAAAAGCCGGAGCATCTCTCGTTGAGCAATCTCGAGTTGTCCGAACCTGGGGGAGGGGATGTTGTTGTCGACATTGAGTGGAGCGGTATCAGCACTGGCACTGAACGCCTGCTCTGGTCTGGGAAAATGCCCCCGTTCCCCGGTATGGGGTACCCGTTGGTTCCCGGTTATGAGTCGGTCGGCCGTATCAGTGTGGCAGGGCCAAAGTCCGGTGGTCATGTTGGTGATCGTGTTTTCGTTCCCGGTGCTCGTTGTTTCGGTGAAGTTCGTGGCCTTTTCGGTGGTGCGGCCTCTCGTCTTGTGGTTTCCGGTGAACGGGCGCTCCCGATTGAGGAAGATCTTGGTGAAAAGGGCGTATTGATGGCCCTTGCCGCTACCGCCCAGCATGCAATAGCTGATGGTAGCGGACGACCTTTTGACCTTATCGTCGGCCATGGTGTACTGGGACGCCTGATTGCTCGTCTTTGTGTGGCTGCTGGGGCTGCCCCTGTTGTATGGGAAACCAACCCGGAACGTGCGCTAGGCGCTGAAGGCTACCTGGTCATTGATCCGACTAGGGATTCCCGCTGTGATTATCGATCCATTTGTGACGTGAGCGGTGATTCGACGCTCCTAGACACCCTTATCGGCCGGCTAGCTCCGGGCGGCGAGATAGTTCTGGCAGGTTTTTATAGTACCCCTCTGGCTTTTTCATTTCCACTGGCTTTCATGCGTGAGGCGAGGTTGCGTATTGCCGCTCAGTGGCAAGAAAATGATTTGGCGGCCGTCAAAGAGTTGATTGAGTCTGGATGCCTTTCCCTTGATGGTTTGATTACTCACAGGCTACCGGCGACCGAAGCCCCGACTGCTTATCGAACGGCCTTCAGCGATCCATCCTGTCTCAAGATGGTTCTTGACTGGAGGGTGTGCACGTGACCCAAACAAATGGGACCACAAGCACCGCCGCCATTCAGTTTTCAATGAATGATCGCTTGCGTACTGAAGCATCAATTGATCCGGTCTTGCCCTCTTCTGGTCTGGTGACAAAGGAAACCCAGATAATTGCGATTTATGGCAAGGGCGGCATTGGCAAGAGTTTCACGCTTGCGAACCTGTCTTACATGATGGCGCAGCAGGGTAAGAGAGTATTGCTCATAGGTTGTGATCCCAAGAGCGATACCACTTCGCTCCTGTTCGGCGGCAAGGCCTGTCCCACCATCATTGAAACTTCGTCGAAAAAGAGACTGGCTGGCGAGCAATTGACCGTTAGTGATGTCTGTTTCAAGCGTGACGGCGTATTTGCAATGGAACTGGGAGGCCCGGAAGTCGGCCGTGGTTGTGGCGGTCGAGGCATTATTCATGGATTTGAAACACTAGAGAAACTCGGTTTCCACGACTGGGGCTTCGACTATATCCTGCTTGATTTTCTTGGCGATGTTGTCTGCGGCGGATTTGGTCTCCCCATTGCGCGCGATATGTGTCAGAAGGTCATCGTGGTTGGTTCTAATGATTTGCAGTCACTCTACGTTGCCAACAATGTTTGTTCTGCAGTCGAGTATTTCCGTAATCTTGGAGGAAACGTCGGCGTAGCTGGACTCGTCATCAACAAGGATGACGGAAATGGGGAAGCTCAGGCTTTTGCAAAAACAGCAGGCATCCCGGTACTTGCTGAAATTCCGGCGAATGAGGATATCCGGCGCAAGAGTGCGAGTTACGAAATAGTCGGTCAGTCTGGTTCGCAATGGGCTTCAGTATTCGAACAATTAGCGCTTAATGTTGCCGAAGCCCCTCCCGTGCGCCCCAAGCCATTGTCACAGGATACTTTGCTGGGTCTCTTCTCTGGAGATGTTGTTGGTCGGCATGTTGTTCTCGAGCCTGCAACTCTGACTGATATGTTGGGTCGGGAAGAGTCGGTCAGGCCGTCGCTGGAAGTCATCTATGACAGCGTTTGATCGACCTGAACTCCTGTCCTTAGAGGCTGTTGCCGAAGCTGCGAGAAATCGTAGCCTCGGTGTTCCCTTGTCGGGTTGTCACTCAGAAATGCAGAGACCAAAGGGCCCGCATGATCAGCCCCAGACAATGTGTCCGGCATTCGGCGCTTTGCGCGTGGGACTGCGCATGCGGCGTACCGCCACGATTCTTTCCGGATCGGCTTGTTGTGTCTATGGATTGACATTCATTTCACACTTTTATGGTGCACGCCGCTCTGTGGGGTATGTTCCTTTCAATTCCGAAACGCTTGTTACTGGCAAACTGTTTGAGGATATCCGCGAGGCCGTTTATAAGCTGGCTGATCCGCTCCAATATGACTCAATCATCGTCGTGAACCTTTGCGTACCTACTGCTAGCGGAGTTCCCCTTCAGTTGTTGCCCAAAGAAATTAATGGCGTTCGCATCATTGGTATCGATGTCCCCGGTTTTGGTGTTCCAACCCATGCTGAGGCCAAAGATGTTCTCGCTGGGGCGATGCTTAAGTATGCTCGCAGTGAGGCAGAGCAAGGCCCTGTTGCAGCGCCACGGGGCGGTCGGAGTGAGAGGCCAACCGTAACGCTGCTTGGCGAAATGTTCCCTGCCGATCCGGTGGGGATCGGTGCGATGCTTGAGCCTCTTGGTCTTGCTGCTGGCCCAGTTGTTCCGACCCGTGAGTGGCGGGAACTCTATACCGCACTCGACTGCGGCTTGGTGGCCGCGATACATCCTTTCTACACTTCTGCGATCCGCGAATTTACGACGGCTGGTCGAACTGTTGTAGGTTCGGCCCCGATAGGCTGTGATGGAACCGAGGTTTGGTTGCAAAATGTCGGCATGGCAGCCAACTTAAGTCAGGAAAAGATTGATGCCGCGAAGAACCGCATACTTCCCACGATCAGATCAGCTCTGGAGAAGATGCCGATCAAGGGGCGTATTACTCTGACAGGGTATGAGGGTTCAGAACTACTGGTTGCCCGTTTGCTGATTGAAAGTGGTGCTGATGTGCGCTACGTCGGCACTGCCTGCCCCCGTACTCCCTGGAGCGACACAGACAGGGAGTGGTTGCTGGCAAAGGGTGTCCATCTCCAGTATCGAGCTTCTCTGGAACAAGATTTGGCGGCTGTTGATGAATACCGTCCTGACTTGGCAATTGGTACGACGCCTGTGGTCCAGGCCGCTAAAGAAGCCAAGCTTCCGGCACTCTATTTCACAAACTTGATTTCAGCGCGCCCCCTCATGGGACCGGCGGGCGCCGGTTCGCTCGCCAAGGTTGTCAATGCCGCCATGGGCAACAAGGCTCGTTTTGAATCCATGAAGAACTTCTTTGCCGGGGTTGGCGAAGGATATAGCGCGGGTGTGTGGGATGCCTTACCGCAAGACAGGCCTGAATTCCGCCAGAAATATCAGCGTCAGGTCGTCAAATTGATGAAGCAGCGCAACTCGGTGGAGATGGGCTGATGTTCATCCTTGATCACGATCGGGCGGGAGGTTATTGGGGGGCGGTATATGTGTTTACTGCTATCAAAGGCCTGCAGGTCATCATTGATGGCCCGGTGGGTTGCGAGAACCTGCCAGTGACCTCGGTGCTTCATTACACCGATGGTCTGCCGCCCCATGAGTTGCCAATTGTCGTTACAGGTTTATCCGAAGAACAGCTTGGCCGCGAGGGTACTGAAGGTACGATGAAGCGGGCTCATAGCGTCCTGGATCGCGACCTTCCCGCTGTTGTTGTGACAGGGTCCATTGCCGAAATGATTGGTGGTGGAGTAACTCCCGAAGGAACCAATATCCAGCGGTTCCTGCCACGCACGATTGATGATGATCAGTGGCAAGCAGCCAATCGCGCCATGTACTGGTTGTGGAGCGAGTACGGCCCGAAGAAACATACACCCCACCCTGCATCCGTACGAAAGGTGGGTGACAAGCCACGCGTCAATATCATTGGTCCGATGTATGGCACTTTCAACATGCCGAGTGACCTTGCGGAAATTCGTCGTCTGGTCGAGGGGATTGGTGCCGAAGTCAATATGGTTTTCCCGCTCGGCAGTCACTTGGCCGATGTTGGCAATCTTGCGGATGCCGATGTGAATATCTGCATGTACCGCGAATTTGGCAGAATGCTTTGCGAGGCGCTCGACAAACCTTACCTGCAGGCACCAATTGGCATGCACAGCACAACGCTGTTCCTGCGGAAACTTAGCGAACTAACCGGCCTTGATCCGGAGCCTTTCATCGAGTCCGAAAAGCACACGACTCTCAAGCCGGTGTGGGATCTGTGGCGTTCGGTAACGCAGGATTTCTTT
Organism: Rhodocyclaceae bacterium; assembly: GCA_013426785.1. Lineage (GTDB taxonomy): Bacteria > Pseudomonadota > Gammaproteobacteria > Burkholderiales > Rhodocyclaceae > Sulfuricystis. The sequence goes on from JACDZI010000015.1 coordinate 4,684, forward strand.
AGTACGGCGAGTTTTGCCGTTGTCGCAACGGAGACCTATGCGCGCGGCCTAAGGCATTACCTTGAGGACGAATTGGGCATGCCCTGCAGTTTTGCGGTTGAACGTAAAGTGGGTGAAAAAACAGACAACGAGGCGATCCGCAGGCTCGTTAGCGAAGTTCCCCCTCTTGTGATGTTCGGAAGTTACAACGAGCGCATGTACATGGCTGAAGCAGGTACTCGTGCCGCTTATATTCCCGCTTCGTTCCCCGGAACAATCATCCGGCGGCATACGGGTACGCCCTTCATGGGTTATGCCGGTGCGACCTATGTGTTGCAGGAATTCTGTAACGCGTTGTTTGATGCGTTGTTCAACATTCTTCCTTTGGCCAGCGAAATGGATCGTGTGGATCCGACCCCGTCGCGACTCCATAAGGAATTGCCATGGGCTGAGACCGCTAAATCAGCTTTTGAGAAAATCTTGGAAACACAGCCTATTCTGATCCGTATTTCCGCAGCCAAGCGCCTGCGCGACCGGGCGGAGCGGGATGCGCGGCGGGCTGGAGAAGATCGAGTGACTGAGGAGCGTCTTAGCCGGTCACACAGCGCCCTCATGAGCGGGGAACTCGCATGATGAATACTGGACTTTCGACCAATGCCGTGACGTTACTGTCGCGCCGCATGGCTGTAGGCGAATGTCTTGTCAAGAACTCGGCCCTGAGCATCGGGCGAGCAGTGCGTCGCAATACAGTTTGTTGCGGCGAAGTTGCTGCGCTGAAGTTGGCGCAGTAGGTGCCGAAAGGCGTTATAGAAGGAGGTTTATCCATGGCTGATGAAAAAGTAACCTCATCCGGTCTCACGGAAAAAGAGGCGAAGGAGTTTCATAGCATTTTTATGAGCAGCTTCTTCATGTTCGTTTTGGTCGCAATCTTCGCGCATTTCCTCGTTTGGCAATGGCGGCCTTGGCTCCCAGGTGTTAACGGCTATGCTGCTGTGATTGACCAAGCGCAAGCTATTGCAGCTTACGTTCCTAACATCTTTACTGCATAAGGGAGGAGAAGATATGTGGCGCATTTGGACTCTTTTCGATCCGCGCAGGGCGCTTGTCGCACTGTTTTCGTTCCTGTTCTCGTTGGCAATCGTGATCCACTTCATCATACTTTCAACCGATCGGTTCAATTGGATGGATGGTTCGCAAAAGACCCGTGCGGTCGCGGCAGCAGTTCCACCGGCACAAAAGTAGCAGCTTCATTCGTGGTGGCAGCGGACGAGTCCGGGCAATGCCCGGTTTCGTCCGCAACCGAAATATTTTCGTGGAGGCGGGCTCTGCTTGCCTCCTAATTGAAGGATCTAACAATGTCCATGCTCAGTTTTGAACAGAAGTATCGCGTCCGGGGCGGCACATTGATCGGAGGGGATCTCTTCGACTTCTGGGTGGGGCCGTTCTATGTCGGCTTCTTCGGGGTCACGACAGTATTCTTCTCTTTTGTTGGTACCGCCATGATTATCTGGGGTGCAGCTCTCGGCCCGACATGGAATCTCTGGCAGATCAATATTGCACCGCCCGACCTCTCCTATGGATTGGCGTTCGCCCCCCTCAAGGAAGGCGGTATCTGGCAGATCATTACCGGGTGTGCCCTTGGTGCCTTTGGCTCCTGGGCATTAAGAGAGGTTGAGATCTGTCGCAAACTGGGCATCGGCTATCATGTTCCCTTCGCTTTCAGTTTTGCGATTTTTGCCTATTTTACCTTGGTGATCATTCGCCCCATATTGCTTGGTGCATGGGGGCACGGTTTCCCTTACGGGATACTTAGCCATCTGGACTGGGTGTCGAACACCGGCTACCAGTACTTGCACTTTCACTATAACCCGGCACATATGCTGGCTATCAGCTTCTTTTTCACGACAACGCTGGCACTCTCTTTGCATGGCGCCCTGATTTTGTCGGTAACGAATTCCGAGCCAGGCGATGCGGTCAAGACATCCGAGCATGAGAACTCGTTTTTCCGCGATGCCCTTGGGTATTCAATCGGTGCTCTTGCAATTCACCGAATGGGTTTGTTCCTTGCTCTCAGCGCGGTGTTCTGGAGTGCGGTATGCATCGTAATCAGTGGCCCGTTCTGGACTCGTGGGTGGCCCGAGTGGTGGAATTGGTGGCTCAACCTTCCAATCTGGGCATAGTTCAGGGGAATCATCATGGCCGAATATCAAAATATGTTTACCCGGGTGCAGGTGCGTGGTCCCGCCTATGACGGCGTACCATTACCTACCCGGACTACCTGGAAACGCCAAGGGAAGCCTTTCTTTTCCTATTGGGTCGGTTGGTTTGCCGATGCACAAATAGGGCCGATTTACCTGGGCTCTGTCGGTGTCCTGTCTGTGATTTGCGGCTTTATCGCTTTATCGATCATGGGACTCAACCTGATGGCGCAGGTCAATTGGGATGTCATCCAGTTCATCCGCCAACTGCCCTGGCTGGCGCTTGAACCTCCACCCCCGGAATATGGTCTTCACATACCGCCTCTCAATGAAGGTGGCTGGTGGTTGATGGCGGGCTTTTTTCTGACTGTGTCGATATTGCTCTGGTGGGTTCGCATGTTCCAGCGCGCGCGCGCGCTGAACCTTGGTACCCACGTGGCTTGGGCATTTGCCTCGGCAATATGGTTGTATCTCGTCATTGGCTTTATCCGTCCGGTCTTGATGGGAAGCTGGAGCGAAGCGGTCCCGTTCGGAATCTTTCCGCATCTGGACTGGACTTCAGCTTTCTCGATCCGTTATGGCAACCTCTACTACAACCCCTTCCACATGTTGTCGATTGCCTTCCTTTACGGCGCGACGCTGCTCTTTGCTATGCATGCCGCAACTGTTCTGTCCGTGAGCCGCTTCGGTGGTGACCGCGAAATTGAGCAGATCGTGGACAGAGGGACTGGATCCGAGAGAGCGGCACTCTTTTGGCGCTGGACCATGGGGTTTAACGCCAGCATGGAATCCATCCATCGCTGGTGCTGGTGGTTTGCCGTTCTGTGCCCGATCACGGGGGGTATCGGCATGCTTTTGACTGGAACGGTCGTCGATAACTGGTATCTGTGGGGCATCAAGCACGGACTCGTTCCCGAGTATCCGCAGGTGTTTTCGCCGGTAGTTGTTGATCCGGCTTTGCTTCCGAGGGTCACACCATGAGCTCAAAGAAACATTGGTCCTGGTCTATATTACTGGTCGCCGCGTCGGTGCTTACTGCGGGTTGTGAGAGTCCGCTGATAGAAACCCCGCCGGTCCAGACTGTGCAACGTGGTTTCCGTGGGCTTGGCATGGTTGAGATTTACAACCCTGATACGCTCGCCGCGCAAGCTAAAATCAATGAACCTGCCGCCGTCCAGCCTCTCCCGGCGGGTGGGCCACCCGCTTCTTCGCAATTCAAGAACCTTAAAGTTTTGGGGAACCTGAATGTGAGTGAGTTTACCGGGCTGATGCTGGCATTGACAGCTTGGGTTTCGCCGGAGCAAGGTTGCAACTATTGTCACGTCGAAGGCGACATGGCATCCGATAACATCTACACAAAGGTTGTATCTCGTCGGATGTTGCAAATGACTCAGGAAATTAACCAGAACTGGAAGACTCACGTTGCTGCCACGGGCGTGAACTGCTACACCTGTCACCGTGGACAACCCGTTCCTCCAAACATCTGGTTTACCAACCCAGGGCCAAGGACTGCAATGGGACCAATGGGTTGGCGGAATGGTCAAAACGCTCCTGAAAAAAACGTTGGTTTTACAGCCCTTCCTTACGATCCGCTGACGAAATTCCTGAAGAACACCAACGATTTACGGGTCGAGCCGAGAACGGCTTTGCCTACCGGCGATAACCCGAAGTCGCTTGTTCAGACGGAAGAGACTTATGCCCTGATGGTTTATATGTCCAAGGCACTTGGTGTCAATTGCACCTACTGTCATAACACCCAGGCATTCATGGACTGGACGTTGAGCCCGCCGCAAAGGACGACCGCGTGGCATGGCATCAATTTGACCAAAGAGTTAAATAACAACTTCCTGGAGCCATTGCAGCCGGTATTCCCGGCAAACAGACTTGGCCCACTTGGGGATGCTCCTAAGGTTGGTTGTGCAACATGCCACCAGAATGCCTACAAGCCTTTCTATGGTGCCCTTGCAGTGAAAGATTTCCCTGTACTGGCTACGAAAAAACACTAATTAGCTCGTACGATCAGGGTCAAACAGTTCATGGCGCCTCTCAGGAGGCGCTTTTTTTCTGTCGAATTCTGATCCTGACAGTACGCGCAAATTGGTGTAAGCCTCCAGCCGGCCCACCTTTAGGGGTTGGGGGGTTGGGGGGATGGAGGGGTGTAAGGCTCCGGCCAAGCCATATTGAATGGTGAGGTGCGACTGCATAGTGTCCACTGATTTTAAGGTGGGCACATGGACACAAAGCTGGTGAAGGGAGTGGCGATGCATCGTAAGCGGCCAGCCCTACCTCGTCGACAGGCGATGGTCGAGGGTGTTATGTGGGGCTTCAAGCGACGGGAAACCTCGTTGCGCTCCTGCGCATGAATCTCTTCACCCATCGCGAACTGATGGCTTGGCTCAATCAACCCTTCGCTACGCCACCTGATCCTCGGGACGACCCTCAGACCGTTCTGGCCTTCGGCTGATCTTGGACAGCAGACCGAGGCACAATCTTGAAAACTCGGCATATACCGTCCGTAATCCGCATCAGTTCAAGTCGCCATCCGCTCAGGTTCAGCTATTTTGGACAGCAGTAGACTTTGCTGTGCAAATGGCGGCGGATGAGACTGAGGTTTTCGTCGCTGATGCTGACAAAACTCATCCCGACGAGTTTTCCAGCCTTCAGCGGCAGGAGGCGGTCGATGGTTGCAAAGCACACGACGGGCTGCCGCCATGATGGGACGAGCAGGTGCAGCATGAACACCGTCGTATCCAGGTAGTTATCGAGCTGCGGACTGGTGAGCCGCACACCTACCCCCGTAACCGAGAGGTCGGCGATGACGCCTTTGACCAGAAGGTTGGCGAACGGGTCGGAAACGACCACGAGCCCCTTCACCGACTGGCGAGCCGCTTTGCGGCGATTGCCGAACTGTTTCGCTGGCATGGTGCTGTTTCGGGATAGCTGACGGCGATGCAGGATTGTAGCGCCCGGCCCCGCCCCTGTTTTTACGAAATCTTTACGGCGCTGCCCAGCCTTTTACCAACATCCTGAAGGTCGGCTACCTAACATGGGTAGCGTGGCAAACCCGATGGAGAACCCTCATGACCCAACACGCCTGGCTGCTGCTCGGCCTCTACCTGGCCGCGCTGCTGCTGCTCGTCAAACCGCTCGGCGCTTACATCGTCCAGGTGACGGAGGGGCGTCTCGGATTTGCCGGCCGTATCGAGGGCACCGTGTTCCGCCTCTGCGGCATCCACCGCGATGAAGAGATGGGCTGGCCCAGATACGCGCTGGCCATCATCCTGTTCAACGCCCTCGGCCTCGTCGCCGTCTATGCGCTGCAAAGCCTGCAACTGTGGCTGCCACTGAATCCGCAGGCGCTGGCCAACGTCACGCCCGACTCCGCGTTCAACACCGCGGTGAGCTTCGTCACCAACACCAACTGGCAGGGCTATGGCGGCGAAGCCACCATGAGCTACCTGACCCAGATGCTCGGCCTGACAGTGCAGAACTTCCTGTCCGCCGCCACCGGCATCGTCGTCGTGATCGCCCTGATCCGCGGCTTCGTCCGCCACACTGCGGCCGGCATCGGCAACGCCTGGATCGATCTGTTCCGCGTTACCGTCTGGCTCCTGCTGCCACTGTCTCTGGTGTTCGCACTGTTTCTCGCCAGCCAGGGCGTGATCCAGAACTTCGCCGCCTATCAGGAGGTAACAACGCTCGAAGGCAGCACGCAAACCCTCGCCATGGGCCCGGTTGCCTCGCAGGAAGCGATCAAGATGATCGGCACCAATGGCGGCGGTTTCTTCAATGCCAATTCGGCCCACCCCTACGAAAACCCGACGCCGCTGACCAACTTCCTGCAGATGTTGGCCATCTTCCTCATTCCCGGCGCGCTGTGTTTCGTCTTCGGCCGCCTGGTCGGCGACATGCGTCAGGGCTGGACAGTCTTCGCGGCGATGGCCGTGCTGTTCGTTGCCTTCGAGGTGCCCGCCATGATCTTCGAGCAACAGGGCAACCCGCTAGTGGAAAAAGTCGGCGCTGGCGAGACGGCAATGTCCACCACCGCTCTGCTCGACGGCAACCTGGAAGGCAAGGAAACCCGCTTCGGCATCGCCGACTCCGCCCTGTTCGCCACCATCACCACGGCCGCCTCCTGCGGCGCGGTGAATGCCATGCACGACTCTTTCACGCCACTCGGTGGCATGGTGCCGCTGGTGTTGATGCAGCTCGGCGAAGTGGTGTTCGGCGGCGTCGGCTCCGGCCTTTACGGCATTCTGGTGTTCGCCCTGCTGGCGGTGTTCATCGCCGGCCTGATGATCGGCCGCACGCCGGAATACCTCGGCAAGAAGATCGAGGCGCACGAGATGAAGATGACCTCCATCGCCATCCTCGTCACGCCGCTGCTGGTGCTGCTCGGCACCGCTGTCGCGGTGATGACGGAAGCCGGCCGCGCCGGCATCGCCAACCCCGGCGCGCATGGCCTCACCGAAATCCTCTACGCCCTCTCCTCGGTCGCCAACAACAACGGCAGCGCCTTCGCCGGCCTGTCGGCCAACACGCCCTTCTACAACGGCCTGCTCGCCGTGGCGATGTGGTTCGGTCGCTTCGGCGTGATCGTGCCGGTGCTGGCCATGGCCGGTTCGCTGGCGGCGAAGAAGCGCATCCCCGTCTCGGCCGGCACCCTGCCGACCCACGGCCCGCTGTTCGTCGCCCTGTTGATCGGCGTGGTACTGCTGGTCGGCCTGCTCAACTATGTGCCCGCGCTGGCGCTCGGCCCGGTGGTCGAACACCTGACGCTGTGGAGTACGAAATGACGCGCAAATCGTTTGCCCTGCTCGACCCGGCGCTGTTGCAACCGGCCGTCATCGACGCCTTCCGCAAGTTGGACCCGCGCGTGCAGTGGCGCAATCCAGTGATGTTCGTCGTCTATGTCGGCTCGCTCCTCACCACGCTGCTGTGGCTGGAATCTCTCTCCGGCAAGGGCACTGAAAGCAGTGCCTTCATCCTCGCCGTCGCCGTCTGGCTGTGGTTCACCGTGCTGTTCGCCAATTTTGCCGAAGCGATGGCCGAGGGGCGCAGCAAGGCGCAGGCCGCCAGCCTGCGCGGCCTCAAGAAGGAAACCTGGGCCAAGAAGCTGCACGCCCCGCGTTGCGGTGCTGAATGGCACACCGTACCGGCGACAGACCTGCGCAGCGGTGACCATGTGATCGTCAGCGCCGGCGAGACCATTGCCGCCGACGGCGAAGTCATCGAGGGCGTTGCCTCGGTGGATGAGTCGGCCATCACCGGCGAATCAGCACCCGTCATTCGTGAAAGCGGCGGCGATTTCTCGGCCGTCACCGGCGGCACGCGCGTGCTGTCCGACTGGATCATCGTGCGCGTCACGGTCAATCCGGGCGAGACCTTCGTCGACCGCATGATCGCCATGATCGAGTCAGCCAAGCGGCAGAAGACGCCGAACGAGATCGCGCTCGCCATCCTGCTCGCCGCGCTGACCATCGTCTTCCTCGGCGTCACGGTCACCCTGCTGCCGTTCTCGATCTTCTCTGTAAAAGTCGGCGGTGGCGGGACGGCAGTCAGCATCACCGTATTGATCGCCCTGCTGGTCTGCCTGATCCCGACCACCATCGCTGGCCTGCTCTCGGCCGTCGGCGTGGCCGGCATGAGCCGCATGATGCAGGCCAACGTCATCGCCACCTCGGGCCGCGCCGTCGAAGCCGCCGGCGACGTGGATGTGCTGCTGCTCGACAAGACTGGCACCATCACACTCGGCAACCGTCAGGCCGCTGCCTTCCTGCCCGCCGACGGCGTGGCGGAAGCTGCTCTGGCCGATGCGGCGCAACTCGCCTCGCTGGCCGACGAAACGCCGGAAGGCCGCAGCATCGTCATCCTTGCCAAGCAGCGCTTCAATCTGCGCGAGCGCAATCTGCATGAGTTGGAAGCGCAGTTCGTGCATTTCTCGGCACAGACGCGCATGAGCGGCGTCGATGTGCATGGCCGCCAGATCAGGAAAGGCGCCGCCGATGCCATCCGCAAGCACGTCGAGGCGCTGGGCGGCAGCGTGCCGGCATCGGTGCTGGTGCGTGTCGAAGAGATATCGCGGCGCGGCAGTACGCCGCTGGTCGTCGCCGACGGTACTCAGGTACTGGGCGTCGTCGAGTTGAAAGATATTGTGAAAGGCGGCATCAAGGAGCGCTTCGCCGAACTGCGCCGCATGGGCATCAAGACGGTGATGATCACCGGCGACAACCGCCTCACCGCCGCCGCCATCGCCGCCGAGGCGGGCGTGGACGACTTCCTCGCCGAAGCCACGCCCGAGGCCAAGCTGGCCCTGATCCGCCAATACCAGGCCGAGGGCCGCCTGGTGGCAATGACCGGCGACGGCACTAACGACGCCCCGGCGCTGGCCCAGGCCGACGTGGCGGTGGCCATGAACACCGGCACGCAGGCCGCCAAGGAAGCCGGCAACATGGTCGACCTCGACTCCAACCCGACCAAGCTGATCGAGGTGGTCGAGACCGGCAAGCAGATGCTGATGACGCGCGGCGCGCTCACCACCTTCAGCGTCGCCAACGACGTTGCCAAGTATTTCGCCATCATCCCGGCCGCCTTCGTCAGCACCTATCCGGCGCTGGCCGCACTCAACGTGATGGGCCTCGCCACACCGTCGTCGGCGATCCTTTCGGCCGTCATCTTCAACGCCCTGATCATCATCGCGCTGGTGCCGCTGGCACTCAAGGGCGTGCGCTATCGCGCCGTCGGCGCGGCAGCCCTGCTGCGCCAGAACCTCGCCATCTACGGGCTCGGCGGCCTTGTCGCGCCCTTCGTCGGCATCAAGGCGATCGACATGACGCTGGCTGCTGCCGGCTTGGCATAAAGGAAAATTCCATGCGTACGTTGATTCGCCCTGCAATTTCATTATTTCTGCTGCTGTCCGCCCTCATCGGCCTGCTCTACCCCGCCGTCGTGACCGGTGTGGCGCAAACGGTCTTTCCGGCTGCTGCCAACGGCAGCCTGATCGTCAAGGACGGCAAGCCGATCGGTTCGGAATTGATCGGCCAGAACTTCACCGCCCCGAAGTATTTCTGGGGCCGTCCGTCGGCCACCGCGCCGATGCCTTACAACGCTGCCGCCTCGTCCGGCTCCAACCTCGGGCCGCTGAATCCGGCGCTGGTAGATGCCGCCACCGACCGCGCGGCGGCCCTGCGCGCCGCCGACCCTGACAACACGCGACCGATTCCCGTCGAACTGCTGACCGCCTCGGCCAGCGGCCTCGATCCACACATCAGCCCGGCTGCCGCCGAATTTCAGGCAGAACGCATCGCCCGCGCCCGTCAGATCGACACCCAGCGCGTGCGCCAACTGGTCGCGCAGCACACCGTGGGGCGCGAACTCGGTATGCTTGGCGAACCGCGGGTAAATGTGCTCAAACTCAATTTGGAACTTGACGCCAGACCATGACCATCGACGGTCGTCCCGATCCCGACCAGTTGCTCGCCCGTGTGCAGGCGGCCGAAGCGCGGGCCGCGCGCGGCAGGCTGAAGGTCTTCTTCGGCGCGTCGGCCGGCGTCGGCAAGACCTACGCCATGCTCGGAGCGGCGCAGCGGCAGAAGGAACTGGGCATCGACGTCGTGATCGGCGTGGTTGAGACGCATGGCCGCAAGGAAACCGAAGCCCTGGTCGCCGGCCTCGAACGCCTGCCGCCGCGCGAGATTCCCCATCGCGGCCAGCTGTTGAAGGAATTCGATCTCGACGCCGCGCTGGAACGTCATCCCGCGCTGATGTTGATGGACGAACTGGCGCATACCAACGCCCCCGGCTCGCGTCACCCGAAACGCTGGCAGGACGTGCATGAACTACTCGATGCCGGCATCGACGTCTACACGACGGTGAATGTGCAGCACCTCGAAACGCTCAACGACGTGGTCAGCGGCATCGCCGGCATTCGCGTCTGGGAGACGGTGCCCGACCATGTCTTCGACGCGGCCGACGAAGTGGTGCTGGTCGACCTGCCGCCGGACGACCTGCTGCAGCGCCTCAAGGAAGGCAAGGTTTACCTGCCACAGCAGGCCGAACGCGCGATCCGCAACTTCTTCCGCAAGGGCAACCTGATCGCCCTGCGCGAACTGGCCCTGCGCCGCACGGCGGACCGCGTTGACCACGAGATGCTCGCCTATCGCCGCGAAACCTCGGCCGGCGCGGTGTGGCAAACCCGCGACGCGCTGCTGGTCTGCATCGGGCCGGGCGGTGGGGCCGAGCGGCTGGTGCGTACCGGCGCACGCATGGCCAGCCGGCTGGAGGCACCCTGGCACGCCATTCACGCGGAAACGGCTGCCCCCGGCCCGCAGGCCGATTCCGGGCACCTGCGCATCTTCCGGACGCTCGAACTGGCAGAATCGCTCGGTGCCCGCACCCTGTCGCTGACCGCCGAGGACCCCGTGGCCGCACTGGTCGGCTATGCCCGCGAGCACAATCTCTCGCGCCTGCTGGTCGGCCGCGACCATCCGCGGCCCTGGCGGCCCTGGTATCGATCAATGGCCGACCGCATCGGCCATGCCGCCCCCGATCTCGATGTCATCCAGGTGGCCCGTGAGGATGCGCGTGAAGCGGCGACACCCGGAAGCGTCAACGTGCTGCGCGCGCCGTTCGACGGCATCGGCTATCTCAAGGCGGCAGCCATCTGCGCCGGCGTGACCCTGCTCGCCACGCCGCTGGTCAATGTCGTCGAAGTCACCAACATCGCGATGCTGTTCCTGCTGGCGGTGCTGATGGTCGCCATCCGGCTCGGGCGCGGCCCGGCGCTGGCAGCCGCCTTCATGGCCGTGGCCGCCTTCGACTTTTTCTTCGTGCCGCCGCGCTTCACCTTCGCTGTCAGTGACGCGAAGTTCGTGATGACCTTCGTCGTGATGTTCATCGTCGCCGTGATCGTCGGCCAGCTTACCGCCCGTTACAAGCAGAACGCCGAAGTCGCCGCGCGGCGCGAGGGCCAGGCGCGCGCGCTCTACGAAATGGCGCGCGACCTGTCGGCGGCGTTGCTGCCGCTCCAGGTCGAGGAGGCCTGCAGCCGCTTCCTGCAAGCCGAATTCGATGCCGGGGCCGCCTTGCTGCTCACCGACGCGGACGATCGCCTGCAACTGGCCACACCAAAAGTCGGCGCTGGCAGGACGGCAAGCATCGACGCGGGGGTCGCCCGCTGGGCCTTCGATCACGGCGAAGCGGCCGGCCTGGGCACGGACACCCTGCCGGGCAGCGCCCTGCTCTACCTGCCGCTCAAGGCGCCGATGCGCACGCGCGGCGTGCTGGCCATCGCGCCGCGCGATCCCCTGCGTGTCCAGGAACCCGAGGCACGCCGCCAGTTGGAAACCTTCGCCAGCCTGGTCGCCATCGCCGTCGAGCGCATGCACTACGTCGAGGTCGCGCAGAACACGCTGGTGCAGATGGAATCGGAAGGTCTGCGCAACTCGCTGCTGGCGGCCATCTCCCACGACCTGCGCACCCCGCTGGCCGTGCTGGTCGGCCTGGCCGAGTCGATGGCACTGACCCAACCACCCCCCACCGGGGCGCAGGCCAGGATCGCCACCACGTTGCAGGAGGAAGCCCGCCGCATGAGCGCCCAGGTGAACAACCTGCTCGACATGGCGCGCCTGCAGGCCGGCAAGGTCAAGCTCAACCGCCAGTGGCAACCACTCGAAGAAGTGATCGGCAGCGCACTGCAAGCCAACCAGAACGCCCTGGCCGACCACGCAATCGAGATCGACCTGCCCGAGGATCTGCCGCTGCTCGAATTCGACGCGGTACTGATCGAGCGCGTACTGGCGAACCTGCTGGAGAATGCCGCAAAATACACGCCGCGCGGCACCCGCATCGACATTGGTGCCGCACTGAACGGGGGCGACGTCGAGGTTTGGGTGGAAGATAACGGGCCGGGGCTGCCCAAGGGGCGGGAGGAGACCTTGTTCCAGAAATTCGAGCGCGGCACGCGGGAAGGCACGACCTCCGGCGTCGGGCTCGGCCTGGCGATCTGCCAGGCCATCGTCAACGCGCATGGCGGAAAAATCCGCGCGGAGAACCGTGCGACCGGCGGTGCGCGTTTCGTCTTTTCCCTGCCGCGCGGCACCCCGCCGACCATCGGCGCGGAGGACCCGGGCGAAGAAAACGGGGAGCCGGCATGAGCGAACCGCACGTCGGCATCATCGTGATCGAGGACGAAGCCAATATCCGTCGCTTCATCAAGCTGGCGCTGGAAACCGAGGGCTTCCAGGTGTTCGAGGCGGACAGCGTGCAGCGCGGACTGATCGAAGCGGCGACCCGCCGTCCCGACCTGGCGATCCTCGATCTCGGCCTGCCCGACCGTGACGGCAGTGAATTTATCAAGGACCTGCGCAGCTGGTCCGACCTGCCGATCATCGTGCTGTCGGCACGCACCGCCGAGACGGACAAGGTGGCGGCACTCGATGCCGGCGCCGACGATTACTTGACCAAGCCTTTCGGCGCCGCCGAATTGCTGGCACGGGTGCGTGCGCATCTGCGCCGCCGCCACCGTGGCGAGGGCGGCAGTTCCCTGGTGGAGTTCGGCCGGCTGAAAGTCGACCTGTCACGGCGCAGCATCGAACGTGAAGGTGTGCCGCTCCACCTGACGCCGATCGAGTACCGGCTGTTCGCCTACCTGATCAGCAACCCCGATTGCGTACTGACCCATCGGCAACTGCTGAAAAATGTCTGGGGCCCCTCGCATGTCGAGGATACCCATTACGTGCGGGTCTATATGGGGCAGCTCCGCAAGAAAATCGAGGACGATCCGTCCCGACCGCGACACATCCTCAACGAAGCGGGGGTCGGTTACCGCTTTGTTTTAGGGGCGCTTTGACAGCAGGTGCGGCACAAGCGAGAATCGCCCCACCTTCCCAACGCACAGGGCGAGACCATGAGCCTCAAGCAACTGCCGTCCTATCTGCATGGCGAACACGTCGGTCCTTGGGCGGTTTTCCTTGAACAGATCAACCGCGTCACGCCGCATCTGGGTCAGTACGCCGCCTGGGCCGATACTCTGCGCCTCCCGAAACGCTGCCTGATCGTCGATGTGCCGATCCACATGGACGACGGCACGGTACGGCATTTCGAGGGCTACCGCGTCCAGCACAACATCTCGCGCGGCCCCGGCAAGGGAGGCGTGCGCTACCACCCGGAGGTCACGCTCTCCGAAGTTATGGCGCTGGCCGGCTGGATGACGATCAAGAATGCTGCGGTGAACCTGCCCTACGGCGGTGCCAAGGGCGGCGTGCGCGTCGAGCCGCGCACCCTCTCGACCAATGAACTAGAGCGGATGACACGCCGCTACACAAGCGAAATCGGCATCATCATCGGCCCCGACCGCGATATCCCCGCGCCAGACGTCAATACCAACGAGAAGATCATGGCCTGGATGATGGACACCTACTCGATGAACGTCGGCGCGACCACCCCCCGCGTCGTCACCGGCAAGCCGGTGAGCCTGGGCGGCAGCCTCGGCCGGCGCGACGCCACCGGGCGCGGCTGCTACATCGTCGCACGCGAAGCGATGGCGCGCCGCGGCATGGAGATGCGTGGCGCCCGCGTGGCAATCCAGGGTTTCGGCAATGTCGGCAACGCCGCCGCACGCGTGTTTCACGATGCCGGCGCGAAGCTAGTGGCGGTGCAGGACGTCGCCGGCACAATTTACGCGTCGGCCGGCATTGATCCGCATGCCCTGTGCCGGCATCTTGACGCCGGCGGAGCTCTCCTTGACTTTCCGGGGACCGCACGCATCCCGCCGGATGAATTCTGGGCCGTCGATTGCGAGGTCATGCTGCCCGCCGCGCTGGGCAACCAGATCACCGTGGACAATGCCAGTGCCCTCCGCGCGCGCTTCGTCATCGAAGGCGCCAACGGCCCGACCACGCCGCAGGCCGAGGATATCCTGCTCGACAAGGGCATCCTTGTGGTGCCAGATGTGCTGGCCAACGCGGGCGGTGTTACCGTGAGCTACTTCGAGTGGGTGCAAAACTCGTCGTCGTATTTCTGGACCGAGAACGACATCAATGATCGGCTCGACCGCGCCCTGACCGAGGCGTTCCGTGCGATCTGGAGCGTCGCCGCAGAGAAAGGGGTCGCGTTGCGCACGGCGGCATTCATCGTCGCCTGCACGCGCGTACTGGAAGCGCGCGCGATGCGCGGCCTTTATCCCTAGCGCCCGCTGGCTTCCCGAACTGTCGGCGCTAGCAGGACGCCGGCTACGCGGAGAATGACCAGTCTAGGTCAGGCATCCTGAGTCGCAACGCGCCGGTTGCTGTATCGCGCAGCACCATCAGCCCCTCGGCCGGCAGGGTGAGCACGATATCGAAACGGCCATGACGCAGATAGCCGACGTCGAGACGACCGGCCACCGGCAGCACTTCGAGATAGCCCTGGCAGTAAGGACAATGGCAGGCAAGGATGCCCAGTTCGCCCTCGATGACTTCCTCGCAGGCATCCAGCAGCTGTACTGCCTTCATCTTCGCACCGCACAGGGGGCAACGCGCTTCCTGTTTGACCATTTCAATAACCCACGTTAAAACCCATAAGGCCGGTGCAGCCAGTCGCGCACGACCTGTACATCGCGGTCGGGCAGATAACTGAAACCGCCTTGGGCATCCTCAATCACCACGGTGGCAACGGCATGCGGGACGCCCTTGGTGGTAATCATGTGAAAAAACCATGCGAGCGGGTAACCGACCTGCTTGTCGAAACGATGGAGTGCGTCCGCCAGTCCCAGTCCACGCACACCAAAACTGCCTTCGAAGCGCGGCATGACGCCATTGAACGCCGCCACCGGCGTGGCGCTGCGAATCGGCTGACGATAACGATCCAGGTGTTCGCGCACGGCGATCACCCAATGGTTGCTGAAATCGGTGGCACGGCTGGCACTGCTGGCCTCCCAGGCGGCGATGAAGCGATGCACCGGCTTGGGTTCGGCTTTCTGCTGGCGCATGCCGGCAAGGAAATCGGCCACGTCGGTCACGCGGCGCAGGGTGTAGAACGGCACGCCGATCGCTGCCAGATGGACCGGACAGGCGTCGCGAGGATCTATCATTTCCTCGACGTTGGCCGGCACGCTGCCATCGGCGGCGAACAGGGCATGGCAGACCACCTCCTGCAACTCCTCGATTTCGAGCTGGATGAAGTCGGCCGCCCCGCTGCCGGTACGGGCCACCCAGTAATGGGTCTTGCCGGTCAGTCGCGTGGCGCGCAAGTGGCTGTCGGCAAAGTCAGCCACCAGCGCCCCCAGATCGTCGTCGCGGGTAGCGAGTTCCTCGCTGGCCCAGCGCTCAAGGTCGTCGGCGACATGCCGGCCTTGCGCATCGACGACGCCGCCGAGGCGATACCAGCCACCCCGCGCCAGCACTTCACGAAAACTGTACTGCGGCGCGATTTTTGCCAGTTCGCGCGCCAGGGCGACCGGTCCCTGCGCGACCGCCACCTGCACGCAGGCTTCGGCCAGCGCATGGGTCAGATCGGTCAGTGGCGGCATTGTCGGCAAACTCGTCTGCATGTTGCGTTACTCCTAGGAAAAATCGGCCTCGGCCAGGCGTCTCCATGCCTGCCGGCGCACTTCGGGTTCGGGATCTGAGAGCAGCGTCCGCACGGCGGCGAGGGGTGCCCGGCCAACAGCGGAAAAGCGCACGGTCCAGTCCGGATCGGCCAGCAGTTGCGCGGCATCGTCGGGCAGCGCACGCTCGGCGACGATGCGGCGTACTTCAGGTTCGGGATCGGCGAGCAGCTTGACCAGAGCAAAGGCGGGCAGACGCTGTGCAACAGTCTTGCGCACTTCGCGTTCCGGATCGCCCACCAGGCGCGTCAAGCGGCCATGCGACATGCGCCGCGCCACGACGACGCGCACCACGTAGTCGGCATCGCCGGCCATGGAAATCAGATCATCGACCGGCAGACGCTGGGCGACGGCAATGCGTACCTCGCGATCACGGTCGCGGCGCAGCCGCAGCAGTTCTTCCGGCGGCAGCCGGGTGGCGACCACGCGCCGCACCACTTCGTCACGATCGGCCACCAGCGCACGCACCGCCTCCAGCGGCGCATGGCGGGCGGCAATGGCGCGACGCTCCCAATGAGCGTCAGCAAGATGCAGGGGCGCCGACTCGGGGTTCAGGCGAAAGAAATTGTCCATCTGACGGCCACTCATGGCCAGCGCACAGACTTCCCGCGGCTGGCAGCGACCGGCGGCCAGCAAACCGGCAGCATGCGGACAAATGGAACAAAGGACATCGGGGACCTGAGCCTCGTCCGCCGCAACGAACTCAGTCGTCTTCACCACGCAAGGCCACCACGAGTCCGGTAGCCGCAGCAGCGTCGCTGGTCAGGCTGAGGCAATGCTCGCCGCTCGCCACGTAATAGATCAGGCAGAGGTCGTTCTCTCCCGCCGGTTGCAGGCGCGGTGGTATGTCGTCTTCGCTGCACACCGACAGGTGACGGCCAGGAAAGCTCGTGCGCAATTCCTGCGCCAGCAGTTCGTGCACCGTGGAGGCTGCACCGGCGACCTTGGCCAGCACCTGTTCGAGATAATCGGGCGTGATGCCGGTCATCATTCCTCGACCATTTCGGCCAGTTCGCGGAATGGCGCGAGCGACGCTGCCTCGACCCCCATCACCTTGGCCAGCCAGGGCGGCGGACTGTTCAATGTCTGCTGCAGGCGCGTCAGTATGTCATCCATCCGTGTGTTCGGACGAACTTTGAGCGGATGCACGCCGACACGCACTACCTTGGCGGCGGCCGGCCCGCCGATCGACATGAAGCAACCGATCTGGCAGTCGGCGATCAGTTCGGCACGGGCGCGATTGCGATCTTCCGCTTCATCCGCCGCCAGGGTCGAGCGGGCATCGACGAACTCGACCGTTGCCGGCGTGACGGCGTAGATCACGAACGCCCGGCAACTGCCGAAATGTCCGTCGATCAGTTCGCCGCTGTCTGTGGCGCAAGCCACGCGGATGGCGCGCTCCATGATGGTGGCGGCCTAGATGTAGACGATGCAGGCATCGCCCGCGGGGCAGGCGATCACGCACTTGGGCGAATCGGACTCGCCGTCGCACTCGGTGCAGGTGTCCTTGTTGATCTTGAAGATACCGCCCTTGTCGGTAATCGATTTGGTCGGGCAGACCGGCACGCAGTCACCGCAGGAAGTGCATTCGGCCTGGACGATTTTCATTGCCATGATGAAACTCCTTTCAATATTTACTCGACGCCATCGATCCGACTGGCCCGCACCGAATACGGCAGGCGTGCCGGCGCGGGTTGCGGGTCGATGAAATAGCAGCCGCCATTCTTCAACTTGATCTCGCCGCCCCACTTTTCCGGGGTATCGAATTCCATCGAGGTAATCTGGTCCTCGATATCGCGCTTGGGCATGTAGAACACGTAGCCTTCGGCGCCACGGCGGATCATGATGTTGGCCATGACTTTCCCTTAACGAACCAGGTCGTGGTTGTAGTCGGTGGTCCCCATGCCGCGGGTCTGGTCGTCCAGGCGCTCCAGCACGGCGTTGGTCAGCGTGGTCAGCACCTGCATGGCGCCTTCGTAGCCGAGCGTGGTCTGACGATGCAGATGGTGACGGTCGAAGATCGGGAAGCCGATGCGGATCAACGGCACCTCGAACTCCTCGCCCTTGTGCAACGTGTCGCGCTGGATGTACTTGCCGTAGCTGTTGCCGATGAGGAAATCCGGCTTGTCGGTGAAGCAGAGGCTGCGCAGGTGCCACAGGTCGGCGCCGGGGTAGGCCTTGCCGTTCGCGCCGTAGGGGCTGGAAGCGAGCAGCTTTTCCATTGCCTTGGCCCAACGCTTGCTGCCGTTGTTGCAGACCACATGGGTGGGCTCGATGCCGAATTCCATCATCAGCTTGACCATGCCCATGGTGAAGTCCGGATCACCATACACGGCCATCTTCTTGCCGTGCAGCCAGGCGTGCGAGTCGGTCATCATGTCGACCAGGCGGCCGCGCTCGAGTTGCAGGGAAGCGGGGATCGGCTTGCCGGTGACTTCGGCGACCTTCATCAGGAACTCGTCTGTCCACTCCACACCCATCGGGATGTTGAGTTTGGGCACGTCATGATGCCAGGTGTTCTCGACGAACTTCTTGGTCTTGTCGAGGCCGATCGGCTGGATCAGGAAGGTGGTGTAGGCGTTCGGCGCATCCTTCACTTCGTCCTGCGTGGTGCCACCGGCATACATGCGGAATTCGCCGTCGGCCGGGGTGTCGAGCACCTCTTCCGGATCGGAGAGCATCGTGTAATCGACGCCCATTTCCTTCATGTAACGCTTGATGACGCGGAAGTTGCCCAGATAGGTTTCGAAGCCGGGGATGAGGTTGATCTTGCCGTTCTTGCCCGGTTCCTTGCCTTCCATGGTGTTGAGCGTGAAGTAGCGCAGGATGCCCTCTTCCATGTTGTCCCAGCCGGTAACGTGCGAGCCAACGAAGCTCGGCGTGTGGGCGAAGGGAATCGGGAAGTCTTCCGGTACGTGGCCTTCCTTGCGGGCGTTGCCGATGAAGGCGTTCAGGTCGTCACCGATCACCTCGGCAATGCAGGTGGTCGACATGGCGATCATCTCGGCGCCGTAGAGGGCCTTGGCGTTGGCCAGGCCTTCGTGGATGTTCTTCTGCCCGCCGAACACGGCCGCGTCTTCCGTCATCGAGTCGGCGATGATGGCGATCGGTTCCTTGAAGTGACGGTTGAAGTAGGTGCGGAAGTAGGCGATGCAGCCCTGCGAACCATGGATGTACACCAGCGTCTTGTGGAAGCCGAGTGAGCACAGCGCCGAACCGAGCGGCTGGCAGGCCTTGGCCGGGTTGATGGTGAGGGCCTCGCGCTTGAAGTTGAGGTCCTGGTACTCCTTGGTCGTGGTCCAGTTGAAGACCTCATCCACCTTTTCCTTCGGGGAAATTTCCTCGAAGTGTTCGCGCTTGCGGGCAATCATGCCCTTGTAGTCGTCATCCCGGAACAACGGGAAACACGGCTTGATCTTTTCTGCTGCTTGCATCTTTATCTCCTTTGCCCGGCCAGCTATCTGTGGACGCGGGCACAAGATTGATCGAATGTTGCTTCAGGCGGCTTTCAACTCGGCAGTGGCTTCTTCCTTCAGCCACGGTGCCTTGAGCATTTTCCAGACCGGGTTGTTCAGCGTCAGGTCCATGTCCTTGGCGAACACCGCGAAGCCGTCGTAACCGTGGTAGGGGCCGGAGTAGTCCCACGAGTGCATCTGGCGGAAGGGATAGCCCATCTTGTGGAAGACGTACTTTTCCTTGATGCCGGAACCGATCAGGTCGGGCTTCATCGCCTTGACAAACTCGTCGAGTTCATGACCGGTAGCGTCGTCGTAGATCAGCGTGGCATCGCCCATGTCCTTCATGGTGCGGTCGTAGTCGTCGTTGTGGGCGAATTCGTAGCCCGTACCGACCACCACCATGCCCAGATCCTCGTACGCTCCCACGACGTGGCGCGGACGCAGGCCGCCGACGTAGAGCATCACCTTCTTGCCCTGCAGGCGCGGTTTGTACTTGGCAATGATCTCGTTCATCGGTGCGGTGTACTTCTCGATCACACGCTCGGCGCCTTCCTTGATCTTGTCGTCGAAGAAGGCAGCGATGGCGCGCAAGCTCTCGGCGATCTTGGTCGGGCCGAAGAAGTTGTACTCGAGCCAGGGAATGCCGTACTTCTCTTCCATGTGGCGGCTGATGTAGTTCATCGAACGGTAGCAGTGCAGCAGGTTGAGCTTGACGTTCGGGGTGTTCTCCATCTCGGCCAGGGTGCCGTCGCCGGACCACTGGGCCACCACGCGCAGGCCCATCTCTTCGAGCAGGATGCGCGAGGACCAGGCGTCGCCGCCGATGTTGTAGTCGCCGAGGATCGCCACGTCATACGGGGTCTTCTCGAAAGCCTGGCCGTCGCGGTTGGAAATGATCCAGTCGCGCACCGAGTCGTTGGCGATGTGGTGGCCGAGCGACTGGGACACGCCACGGAAGCCTTCACAACGCACCGGCACGACCGGCTTGTTGATCTGCGCGGCGACCTTCTTCGAGACCGCCTCGATGTCATCGCCGATCAGGCCGATCGGACACTCAGACTGCACCGAGATGCCCTTGTTGAGCGGGAAGAGCATTTCGATCTCTTCCATCAGCTTGGTCAGCTTCTTGTCGCCACCGAAGACGATGTCCTTCTCCTGGAAGTCGGAGGTGAAATTCATCTCGCAGAAGGTATCCACGCCGGTGGTGCCGACGTAGTAGTTGCGGCGACCACCGCGGGCATACTGGCCGCAGCCGATCGGGCCGTGGGAGATCGAGATCATGTCCTTGATCGGGCCCCACACCACGCCCTTGGAACCGGCATAGGCGCAGCCGCGCATGGTCATCACGCCCGGCAGCGACTTGCGGTTGGAGGTGATGCACTTCTTCGACGATTCCAGCGCCTTGTCGTTGACCATCAAGTGCTTGGCCCGGTCCTTCTTGGCCTTTTCGGGATAAACCTCCAGCACCTCCTGGATGAGGGCCTGGGTTTCTTCACGCGTCAATGCAGACATGTTCACTCTCCTTAGGCAGCGACGGGTTCGGCAGCCTTCGACTTGCCGATGATCGTGGTGTCTTCCACTTCCATGATGCCGAACTCCATCAGCAACTCTTCCAGCGCTTCCATCTCGATCGGGGTCGGGATGACGAACTTGGTGTTGTTGACGATCTTGCTGGCCAGGGCACGGTATTCGTCGGCCTGCGGGTGGGTGGGGTCGTACTCGATGACGGTCATGCGGCGGATCTCGGCGTGCTGCACGGCGTTGTGGCGCGGCACGAAATGGATCATCTGGGTGCCGAGCTTTTCGGCCAGGGCGATGATCAGTTCATCTTCGCGGTCGGTATTGCGCGAGTTGCAGATCAGGCCGGCCAAGCGCACGCCGCCGGAGTTGGCGTACTTGACGATGCCCTTGGCGATGTTGTTGGCCGCATACATGGCCATCATCTCGCCGGAACAGACGATGTAGATTTCCTGCGCCTTGTTCTCGCGGATCGGCATGGCGAAGCCACCGCAGACCACGTCGCCCAGCACGTCGTAGAACACGAAATCGAGTTCGTCGTCGTAGGCGCCCTCTTCTTCAAGGAAGTTGATGGCGGTGATAACGCCACGGCCGGCACAACCGACGCCGGGTTCCGGGCCGCCCGACTCGACGCACTTGACGCCGCCGAAGCCGACGTTCATGACGTCTTCGAGTTCGAGATCCTCGACCGAACCGGCATCCGCCGCCAGCTGCATGACGCTGGTTTGCGCCTTCGAGTGCAGGATCAGGCGGGTCGAATCGGCCTTGGGATCGCAACCGACGATCATTACCTTCTTGCCGGCTTCGGCCAGGGCCGCCACCAGGTTCTGGGTCGTGGTGGACTTGCCGATGCCACCCTTTCCGTAAATCGCGCATTGACGCAGCTTGGCCATCGTAGAATCTCCTTTGTCGTGACGTGTGTCGTGAATCGTTGATTGGATCGGTTGTCGATGCCTGTGTGTAACCTGTCTGCACCGCTTACGATGCTTATTTTGGCAAGGACTGTGCCAGCCATCCTGATTTGCGCAACCCAATGAATAGAAGACATTATTTCCAGGACGGACGATGACTGCGCTTTATTCGACTTGCGACAATGCCACGGCGCTTTGTCGCAACGACGACAAGAGCCGGGCGATTCCGAGCCTGCCGAATAGCGCCCGCCTGCCGATCAACCGCTGCAACCTGCCGGCGGTCGTCCTCGGCAGCCTCACCTTCCAGCGCCACCCGACCGCCCTGGTGCTCGACGGTGTGGCCGAACTGCACCGCGACCTGTTCGAGCGGCTGGATCGCCTCAAGCTCTCTCACCAGCGTGCCATCGTCTTCGCCGACTACATCACCGTCGCCTTCCGCCTCGAACACCCCGAGGAAATCGGCCTCACCGACAAAACGCGCAAGAGCCGCGCGAAAGCCACCTGGGCGCGCATCCTGCGCGGCTGGGCCTTCGATCCGGATGGCCGCGAAGCCGCGGTGCTGAAAGGCTGGGTCGAATCCCGCTTCGGCCTGACCGCACGCCACCATATCGGCAGCCTGCACGACCGCAACCATCTCAATGAAGCGACTTACTACCGCTACGAGGAAATGCGCGCCGACGGTCTCTACGGCACCAACGCGCTCGAATCCCAGCTTGATCTGGTGTACGCCTACAGCCAGTATGAATTCGTCCGCCAGACCGCCCCGCCGCATCTCACCCTTTATCGTGGCGTGAATCGCGTCGATGCGCATGAGGTGCTGGATGACACCGATGGCAGGCAGCGCGTGCTGCTGCTCAACAACATTTCCTCCTTCAGCAGCGATCGCGAACGCGCCGGAGAGTTCGGCGACTACATCCTGTGCGTCGCCATCCCCGTCGCCAAGGTGCTGTTCCACTGCACGCTGCTGCCGGGCGTCTGGCAGGGCGAGGGCGAATACCTCGTCATCGGCGGCGCCTACGAAGTCAGCTGGGCAACGCTATAAGGGCAAAAAGTCGGCGCTGGCGGGACGGCGCCCCCGTCAATCCACGTACTTTTCAATGGTGAGAACATGGCTCATCCGGACCTGGCGCTCTGGAAACAAGGGTGGCGCGCCAATCAGATTCCATTTCATCTCACTCACGTTCACCCGTTATTGGCAAAGTATTGGTCGATGCTTGGCCTCGCCAGCGATGCGCGTGTCTTCGTCCCGCTCTGTGGCAAAATCCTGGACCTGATGTGGCTGCACAAGCGCGGCCATGATGTTGTCGGGATTGAACTCAGTCCGGTTGCCGTCAGGGATTTTTTCAAGGCGGCGCACTTGCTTCCGCGGCACAACTGCCAGGGTGACCTGACCCGCTGGACGCAAGAGCGTCTGGCAATCTATTGCGGAGAATTCCTTGCATTGACCCGCGACGAGTTGCTGGGGGTAAGCGCTGTCTACGACCGCGCTGCGCTGACGGCATTGCCGGAAAGTCTCCGCGCCGGCTATGTTTCCCATTTGCATGCCATTTTGCCTGGCGGTTGCCTTGTGTTGCTCATGACGATCGAGGACCTCGACGATGATGAGGAAGCCGCCGACAACATGAGCTCGGCAGAGAATATCCTGTCCCTGTACTGCGCTCATTTCTCCATCGAATTACTGCATGCCGAATACCATGAGGCCATGGTCGACCGGGCGGGCGAGCCAACCGACCCCCGTTGCATACACAAGGTTTATCGATTGCAGCATTCCACCTCCGCACCGAACGAAGCAACACCGTAATGTTCAAAGGTGCAGAATAGGGGGACCGTTGAAACCCGGAGCGCATCATGCCCAATGCAGTGATAGAAAACCGGGACCTGTTTGCCGCCTTTCTTTCCGCTCAGCCGTTGTGCCAATGGTCAGCGGAGAAACAACGTGAGATGGCGGCAGGCAGGCATCCCCAGCGCGGATCCTCGCCGATCCACACGCCAGCCCCGAAGAACGACAACGCCGAACTGGCTGAAGCCATGTCGTCAATGGCCTGATCGGCGCCGTGGCGCATCCGCTATGATGCCCCCCGTTTTCCGCTCCCCGTCATTTCCACCATGAGTACATTCGACACGATCATCGTCGGTGCCGGCCTGGCCGGCCTGAATTGCGCACGCACCTTGACGCGCCAAGGCCAGCAAGTCTGCGTACTCGAGGCAGCCGAAACCATCGGCGGGCGAGTCCGTACCGAAATTTTCGAGGGTTTTCGCCTCGACCGCGGTTTCCAGGTGCTGCAAACCGCCTACCCCGAAGCGCAGCATGCGCTAGATTACGCTGCCCTCGACCTGCGGCCCTTCCTGCCCGGCGCGATGATCCGCTGCGGCAGAAGGTTCCAGACCCTCACCGACCCCTGGCGGCAGCCGCAGGCGAGCCTGGGCATGCTGTTCTCGCCGGTTGGCAGCATGCTCGACAAGCTGCGCATGGCCAGGCTGCGCAGCCAGCTCCTCCATGCGTCGATCGATCAGATCTACGAACGGCCCGAGACGACGGCCATCGCGCGCCTGCGGGAATACGGCTTCTCCAGCGGGATGATCAAGCGGTTTTTCCAGCCTTTCCTCGCCGGCGTGTTCTTCGACGCCAACCTGTCGGTCTCCAGCCGTGCCTTCGAGTTCATCTTCCGCGCTTTCGCCGGCGGTTACGCGGCCCTGCCCGCCGCCGGCATGGCGGCAATCCCCGCGCAACTAGCCGCCAGCCTGCCGCCGGACAGCCTGCGCACCAGCGCACGCGTGACGGCCGTCGATGCCACCGGGGTGACACTCACCTCGGGCGAACGCATCGCGGCCCGGGCCGTGGTCGTCGCCACCGACGGGGTCGCCGCCGCGCGCCTGCTGGGCGATGCCGTGCTGCCGGCCACCCGCAGCACCACCTGCCTCTATTACGCGGCCGACAGCTCACCGATTGACAGGCCCTACCTGGTGTTGAACGGCACCGGCGTCGGTCCGATCAACTGCCTGGTCGTGCCTACCCTGCTCGCGCCGGACTACGCGCCGGCCGGCCAGTCGCTGATCTGCGTGAATGTACTCGGCATCCCCGCCGTGGCAGTCGAGGAACTGGAACAGGATGTGCGCTCACAGCTCGCGGAATGGTTCGGCCCGGACGTCGCGGCATGGCGGCACCTCAAGACCCTGCGCATTCCCGATGCCCTGCCGCTGCAAACGCCACCACTCGACAACCCGCTGCATCACCAGCCGCGGCGCGCCAACGGCATCTTTGTCTGCGGCGAATACGACAACGCCAGCTCGATCAACTGGGCGCTGCGCTCGGGGCGACGCGCGGCGGAAGCCTGGCTGGCCGAACTGAAACCAGCTTAAGAAGTCGGCGCTGGCGGGACGGCGGTTTCGACCCGGCCCGGTTTTTCCAGAAAATCGACACGCTGCGGATTCAGGAAACTGGCGCCCTGCGACGTCATGAAGGACATGAAGCGTTCCCTGACCTCTTCGTAGAGTGACGGGGAAAGCCGGTGGTTGCTGTGGGTAACGCGGATCATGCGGGCATCGAACTGTTCGAAATTCTCGAACTGGCTGCGCGCACTGAAAAAGAGCTGTTTCTTGAGTAAGAGGTGATTGTTGGCGACGGTACGGCACACCGCTGCAAACGCGGCTTCGCGCACTACCTTCTCATCGTGGAACAGGCACAGGATGTCGTTGAAATTCCCCGCATAGACCGGCTCGGAAATCCAGGCCAACCCGCCCGGCTTGAGCACGCGAGCGATTTCGCCCAGCGCCCGATCCATCTGCGCGACAGGAACGTGGTGCAGCGACTTGAACATCACCACGAGGTCAAAACCCTCGTCGTCGGCCGGAATGGCCTCCGCGCCGCCATGCAGGAAGCTGACGTTCGGCAGGTCGGTCAGCAGCAGGTTTTGTTCATGCTGGATCGTATCGACCTCCAGGGCGACGATTTCCCTGACGCGCCCCGTGGCGGCCAGCGCACGGGTCTTTTCGGCCTTGCCGCAACCGAGTTCCAGTACGCTGGCGCCCGCCAGCGGCAGTTCGGCCAGCATCAGTTGCACTTCGTCCTGTGGCGCGGATTGGGCGGGGTCGGCGATTTTCATGGGCAGGATCACTGGCTTCGGGAAGCCGGATATTAACGCGAACGACTCTTCCTGCCGACCGGGTGTTGCCGCTTGCGCTTGAATCAGGCCGTAGTAGTCAGGCGCGGCATCAGGGGGCGGGCGCGGCGCACCAGCAACAGACCGAGCGCCAGCCCGACCAAAGCGCCCAATGCTGCCGTCTCGTCAGCGCCGACTTTTTCACCCAGCCAGGCACCCATCACCAGCAGCGAAGTCGGCAACAGGTAACCGCGCAGCGCGGCCTGCGTCAGCCGCGCTTCATCCAGTTCAAGGGTCACCGCATCGCCGGCTGCCAGGCCGGGCTGGGCCGGCAAGCTGATCAGCGCTTCGCGGCGACTGCCGGCCAGCTTGCCGATGCCGCAACCGCCGGCATGCCCGCAGGACGAGCAGCCGCTGGTCGCCACCGCGATGACGGCCTGTCCCGCCTCGATGCGGCGTATCTGGCCACTCTGGATGAGCGACGCACTCATTCTTCCTCGCCTTCGATGTCGCGCCGCGGCACCGTCTGCGGGTCGGCGGTGATCGGCCGGTAGATTTCGACGCGGTCGCCCGGCCGCAGCGCGGCGTCGAGCTTGACCAGCCGGCCGAAGATGCCGACCTTCTGCTCTTCGAGGTCGATGTGCGGGAACTGCTTGAGGATGCCGGAACGTTCGATGGCGTCGCGCACCGTCGCGCTGTCGGCCACGTCGAAGTTGAGCCAGATCTGCTGACCCGGTTCCGAATAGGTCACGCCGACTTGCATGGCGTCAGGCTCCCTGCGGCGCGGTCACAACCGGCACGGCGCGGGCCTTGCGGCGGTTTTCCAGCACGCGCTTGCCAGCGAGGATGAAGCCCAGCACGGCGAAACCGCCCGGCGGCAGGATCATCAGCAGCGCGCCGCCGTAGTCGGGCAGCGGCCGCATTTCGAGGAAGGCGAAGGCCGGCCCGAGCAACTGGCTGGCCTGATTGAACAGAGTGCCGCTGCCGAGGAATTCGCGGATCAGGCCGACGAAGGTCAGTGCGAAAGTAAAGCCCAGTCCCATTGCCAGGCCGTCAATCGTCGATGGCAGCACCGCGCTGCGGCTAGCGAAGGCCTCAGCGCGACCGAGGATGGCGCAGTTCACCACGATCAGCGCGATGAACAGGCCGAGCACCTTGTACAGGTCGTGTAACCAGGCATTCAGCACCATGTCGACCAGCGTCACCAACGTGGCGATCAGCACCACGAAGACGGGGATGCGTACCTGGGCGCTGACGAAGTTGCGAATCGCGGCGACGAGGATGTTCGATACCACCAGCACCGCCGTCGTCGCCAGCCCCATGCCGAGGCCGTTGGTACCCGAGGTGGTCACCGCCATCGTCGGGCAGAGGGCGAGCATCTGCGCGAAGACGACGTTGTTGTCCCACAGGCCGTCACGGACGATGCCACCGTAGGATTCGTCGCTCATGAGGTTTTCTCCCCGAGGATTTCGGCGCGGTGTGCGGTAAAGAAGTCAAGGCCACCCTTCACCGCCTTCACCACCGCACGCGGTGTGATGGTGGCCCCGGCGAACTGGTCGAACACGCCGCTGTCCTTCTTGACGCCCCAGCGTTCCGGCGCGGGCTCAGCCAGCGACTTGCCGGCGAAACTCTCGATCCAGGGCGCCTTGGCGATATCGATCTTGTCGCCGAGGCCGGGCGTTTCGGTGTGCTTCAGCACCCGCGCGCCGAGCACCGTGCCCTGCGCATCGACGGCCATCAGCACCACGATGTCGCCGGCGTAGCCGCGCTCGGCCACCTGGAACACCGCGCCGGTGGCCGTGCCCGCCTTCTTGGCGACGTGGATCTTCAGCGGCTGGCCTTTCGGCCCGGTCAGTGTCAGCGTATCCGCCAGCAGGTCATTGTCGGTAAAGCCCGTGGGCAATACCTGCGCCAGCGACATCTGCATGTCGTGCAGTTCGGCGGCGGCGATGTGTTCCTTGGTCGCGCTATAGGCGACCGACAGCGCCGCGCTCGCCAGCAGGGCGACGATCCCCAGCGACAGCGGCTGGTAGGGCAGGCGGTCGCGCAGTTCGGCCAGGGTCATGATTGTGCCGGCTCCAGTTCGCGGCCGTCGCGGCGGCGACCGAGGATGCGCGGCTTGAGGTAGCGGTCGATCACCGGCGCCAGCGCATTCATCAGCAGCACGGCGAAGGCCATGCCTTCCGGATAGCCGCCCCAGGTGCGGATGATCCAAGTCAGCAAACCGACACCCAGGCCGAAAATGAGCTGGCCGGCGGCCGTATTCGGCGAGGTGACGTAGTCGGTGGCGATGAAGAAAGCGCCGAGGATCGCCGCCCCGGACAGCAGGTGTGCGCCGACGCCGAGATAATGCGTGGGGTCGAGGCCATGGGCGATAGCCGCCGGTACGGCGATGCCGGCCAACACCGCCAGCGGCGTCTGCCAGCCGATCACCTTGACGAACAGGAGGTAGAGCCCGCCAGCCAGCAGCAGCAGCGAGGCGCTTTCGCCGAGGCTGCCGGCGCGCAGGCCAACCGGCGAGGTGACGGGCGCGGTGGGTGAAGCGAAGGCCTTGACCAGATCGACGCCGCGCGACTGTTCGGTCTTGGCGTGGCCGAGCAGCGAGGCCGAGGCGACGGCATCCGGCAACGGTGGTGCGGTCAGCGTGATGCGCACGCTCTCGACGAAGCCCGGCGCAGCCGGCGAACCCAGCGGCTGCGGGGCGACCCATTGCGTCATGACCACCGGGAAGGACACCAGCAGGGCAACGCGTGCCACCATCGCCGGGTTGAAGAGGTTTTGCCCCAAGCCGCCGAACACCTGCTTGCCGATGACAATGGCGATGAAACCGCCGACCACGCCGGTCCACCACGGCGCCCAGGGCGGCAGGGTCAGCGCCAGCAGCCAGCCGGTCAACAGCGCCGAGCCGTCGCCGAGGGTGGGGGACTTGCCCATCAGGAGCTGGCTGATCAGTTCGAACAGCAGGCAACTGCCGAGGCTGATGACGAACAGGTTGATCGCCGGCCAACCGAACAGCCACAGGCCGAACAGTGTCGCCGGCGTCAGCGCGAACATCACGCGCCGCATGGTCATGCAAACCGAGCCACCGCCGTGGGCGTGGGGCGAGGCGATCACGTCGCCAGCTGAAATCGGGTTCATGCTGCGGTTTCCTCGCTCGGTGCAGCCGCTGCGGCCGCGGCGGCAGCGGCCTTCTTGGCGGCATCTCGGTCCGCCTTGCGCCTGGCGGCGGTTTCGGCCTTTTCGCGGGTTTCGCGTTCAATGCGTTCGGCCCGCGCGGCAACCAGCTTTTTGGTCGCCTCGGCACGCAGCTTGGCACGTTCCAGTGCTGCCAACTCGCCCTTGGTGTGATTGAAGTACTGCACCAGCGGGATACGCGCCGGGCAGACATAGGCACAGCAGCCGCAGGCGATGCAATCCTTGAGGCCGAAATCCACCGCCCCCGAAAAGTCGGCGCTGGCGATACGGCGTGCCATCTCCAGCGGCAACAGCCCGACCGGGCACGCACGTACGCAACTTCCACAACGGATACAGGGTTCCGGCCCACGCAGGTTCTGGCCGGCGGCCTCGGCAGCGGTCAGCGCAAGGATGCCGCTGGTGCTTTTGACGACGGGCACGCGCGCATGGGGCAACTGTATGCCCATCATCGGGCCGCCCAACACCAGGCGTGCCGGGGTTTCCTTGAATCCGTTGGCGAAGGCGATCACCTCCTCGGCGAGTGCGCCGATGGGTACCTCGATGTTGCCAGGTGCGCGCAGTGCACCGCCATTGAGGGTCACGAGCCGTGACACCAGCGGCTGACCGAAGCGGATCGCGGCACGCACGGCCGCCAAGGTGCCGACGTTATGCACCAGGATGCCGACATCAAACGCCCGGCTATCCGCCGGCACTTCGCAGCCGGTCAGCTCCATGATCAATTGCCGGTCTGACCCCATCGGGTAGCGCGTGGGTACCGGCCGCACCCTGACCTCTGGAAAAGCGGCGGCTACCTGTTGCATCGCCGCGATGGCTTCGGGCTTGTTGTCCTCGATGCCCACCAGCGCTTCCCTGGCCCCGGTGGCATGCAGCACGATGCGGATGCCGTCGACGATGTCGGCGGCGCGGTCGCGCATCAGCCGGTCGTCGCAGGACAGGTAAGGTTCGCATTCGCCGCCGTTGGCAATCAGCGTGGAGATTTTTGCCCGCAGGCCACCGGCCAGCTTGACCGCTGACGGGAAGGTCGCCCCGCCCATCCCCACCACGCCGGCCTTCGCGACGCGCCGGGCAATTTCCTGCGGATCGAGAGCGAACGGATCGTTGCAGCCCACCAGGTCGGCCCAACGGTCTTCGCCGTCAGCCTCGATGGTGACTGCCACGAGCGGCAGACCGGAAGGATGTGGCGCGACGATCTCGCCGATGGCGACCACCGTGCCCGAGGTGGGGGCATGGATCGCCGCCGACACCATGCCCTGCGGTTCGGCGAGCAACTGGCCTTTGAATACATGCTGCCCGACCAGCACGATCGGCCGTGCCGGTGCACCGATGTGCTGCAGCAGCGGTACATAGAGCCGCGTCGGCATCGGCATGCGCCGCACCGGCGCATCGGCCGCCGGACGCTTACGGTCGTCCGGATGGACACCCCAGTGCGGTATCAGTCGTTCCATGAATCCCATGGCCACAGCCTCAGGCAAACACCGGTTTTGGCCACACCCAATGCTGCAGGGTGACCGGCACGGGATGCATCACCAGTGCCTCGGTGGGACAGCGATCGACGCAGGCCTCGCAGCCGGTACACGCCTCGCGCAGAACATTGTGGATCTGCTTGGCCGCACCGACGATGGCGTCGGTCGGGCAGACCTTTAGGCAGCGACAGCAGCCGATGCAGATTTCCTCGTTCACCAGCGCGATTTGCGAGCCCTTGTCGGCCATGCCGGACAGGTCGAGCGCCAGGCCGAGCTTGGTGGCCACGGTCGCAGCAACTGCCTTGCCGCCGGGCGGGCAACAAGTGGCCGGCGCGGTGCCGTCGATGATCGCCGCCGCCGCGCCGGCACAGCCCGGAAAGCCGCACTGGCCACAGTTGGTGCCGGGCATCAATGCCTCGACCTCGGCGTTGAGCGGATTGGCCTCGACATGGAAATAACGGCCGGCGATGCCAAGCAGCAGGCCCAGCACAGCGCCGAGCACGGTGAGGCTGAGGATGGCAGCGAGCATGGTCGTCAGCCTCCGAGGTTCGTGCCTGAGAAGCCCATGAAAGCGAGCGACAACAGACTGATGGTGATGAAAGCAATCGGGGTGCCGTCGAAGGCGGCGGGCACGCGTACCAGGGCGAGGCGTTCGCGCAGGCCGGCGAAGATCAGCAGTACTAACGTAAAACCCGCAGCGGAGCCGAACCCGTAGAGGAGGCTCTTGAAGAAGCCGAAGCCCTGCTGGACATTGAGCAGTGCCACGCCGAGCACGGCGCAGTTAGTGGTGATCAGCGGCAGGTAAATCCCAAGGCTCTGGTAGAGGCCTGGACTGGTCTTCTTGACCACCATCTCGGTGAATTGCACTGTGGCGGCGATTACCAGGATGAAGGTGAGGATGCGCAGGAAGCCGAGGTCGAATGGCACCAGCAGCCAGTGTTCGAGCGCCCAACTGGCCCCGGCCGCCAGCGTGATGACGAAGGTAGTCGCCAGCCCCATGCCCAGCGCGGCGTCCATGCTCTTCGACACGCCCATCGCCGGGCACAGGCCGAGGAACTTAATCAGCACCACGTTATTGATCAGCGCGGTCGAGATGAGCAGCAAGAGGATTTCACCCATGATGTCCACTCTTCGCAGATAACGTGCCAGCGTTGCCAATACCTTGTCCCAACAGGGTTATTACCCGAAATACCGTCCTGCTGGCGCCGATTTTTGTTGTAAAACCGACAACACCCCGACCGGCTTTGTCGCAGACGCACCGTCAGCATATATCAGGGCAATGGCGTGCTTATTGCTTAGAGACTCATCAACACCTCATTCGGACGGAGTCCAAGTCATGTCGAAAGTTGCCAAGCTGCCCACCGCGCTGAACCCCGGCGAATTGCCGGCCGTCGTTTATCGGCAGGCGGTCGACCAAGCGGATATCGGCATTTCGATCACCGACACCGAGGCGAACATCCTCTACTGCAATGCCGCGTTTTCAAAGACTTCCGGCTACAGCACGGAGGAAACGCTGGGGCGCAACCAGTCGCTGCTGTCCTACCAGACCACACCCCCGGCCCTCTATGAGGAGATGTGGAGCAACCTGCAACGCGGCCTGTCCTGGCATGGCCACCTGCTCAACCGCCGCAAGGATGGCACGCCCTACCTGGCCGAGTTGAACGTCACGCCGGTGCAGGAAACCAACGGCACGGTGCGCCACTACCTCGGCATGCACCGCGATGTGACAGCGATGCACCAACTTGAACAACGCGTCCTCAACCAGAAACAACTGATCGAATCGGTGATCGACGCAGCTCCGATGGCGATTGCCCTCCTCAACGACGAGGGCAAGATAGTTCTGGACAATCACGCCTACAAGAAGCTGGTCACCGACCTGGGCGTGCCGGAACCGGCCGAACTGCTGCTCGCCGGGCTGGCCAAGGCCAGCGCACCCGGTCGCAATGGCGGTATCGACGTGCGCATCGAGCGCACCGGCGGTCGCAAGCCACGCTGGTTCTGCTGCACCACACAGATGATCGAAATCCACGACGAAAGTGCCGACAGCTTCTTTTCCCATCCGCGCCAGCCCTCGCTGCTGCTGATCGCCAGCGACGTGACCGCCTTGCACGAGGAACAGCAGAAGGTACGCGCCGCCGCGCTGCAGGCCATGCTGGCGGACGAGGAACACACCGCCACCCTGCGCGAAAGCCTGTCGGCGGCGCTCTACCAGATCGAGGAACCCATTAACGTGATCGCCTCGGCAGTGGCGCTGATGCGCGGACGGGGCGACACTGGAGTCTCGGCCGTCTTGGAGAATGCCGTCTCCGGTGCAAGGGCGCGCATCGAAGAACTGCGCGGCCTGCTGCCGAGCGAAAGTCGCGACGACGAATCTGCCGTCGGCATCAACCTGAATGAAGTGGTGCGCGACGTACTCGACATCACCACGCCACGCCTGCTGGCCAGCGGCATCACCGTCGACTGGCGGCCCGAGCCAGTGCTGCCAGCCCTGCTCGGTAGCCCGTTGCGGCTGCGCAGTGCCGTCAAGATTCTCATCGACAATGCCATCGACGCCATCGTCGGCCAGCGCGGCCAGGGCAGGACCACGCGCCGCGAGATC
Organism: Rhodocyclaceae bacterium; assembly: GCA_013426785.1. Taxonomy (GTDB): domain Bacteria; phylum Pseudomonadota; class Gammaproteobacteria; order Burkholderiales; family Rhodocyclaceae; genus Sulfuricystis. The sequence continues at coordinate 37,690 of JACDZI010000015.1, forward strand.
ACCCTGTTCACTCAGGGCCGACGCGAGGCAGTCACGCTAGTAGTGGACGACGGTGGCCCTGGAATTCCGCTGGAACTGCGCCTCAAAGTGTTCGAGCCCTTCTTCAGCACCGGCAGCCAGGCCGGCCATCACCTCGGCACCGGTCTGTCGCGCGCTCAGCAGATCATCTCCGACCATGGCGGCATCATCGACATCCTTGATGCGCCGCACGGCGGCTGCCGCATGCGGATCGAACTGCCCACCGGACGGGATCGATCGTGAACGCGCCACTCCAACATCATTCCGACCTCGCAACGGACAGCGGGGGAATGCGCTACAACGAGAGCCTCGAACTGCACCTGGTGCAGTTCGAGGCCTTGTATGCAGTGAGCCAGGTGCTGTCGCGCTCGCTCGATTACCGCGATACGCTGCGCGAGGTGCTCTCCATCCTCGACGATGTGGCCGGCCTGACCCACGGCATGGTCAGCGTCATCGACGCCGACAGCGGCGCATTGATGATCGAGGCGGTGCGCGGCCGCTCCCAGGAAGAATTCGCCCCGGTGCGTTACCAGCCGGGCGAAGGCGTACTCGGCCTGGTACTTGAAAAAAACCGCACCGTGACGCTGGCCAATATCGGCAGTGACGCCCGTTTCCTCAACCGGCTCGGCCTCTACGATCCCGATCTGCCCTTCATCGCGGTGCCAATCAAGGTGGCCGGTAGCCTGCGCGGCGTGCTGGCAGTGCAGCCGGGCGAACCGATCAGTGGTAAAACCGAGCTTCTGCTGGAAGACCGCGCGCGTTTCGTCGAGATGGTCGCCAACCTGATCGGCAGCAGCGTCGATCTGGCCCTGCGCGTCGCCGAGGAAAAAAACAGCCTCCTCGAAGAACGGGACCTGCTGCGCCGTACCGTGCGCCACCAGTTCGGCTTTGACAACATCGTCGGCCGCTCGACCGCGATGCGCCGCATCTTCGACCAGGTGCGCCTGGTCGCCAAATGGAACACCACCGTGCTGATCCGGGGCGAGACCGGCACCGGCAAGGAACTGATCGCCAACGCCATCCACTACAACTCGCCACGCGCCCGCGGCGCCTACATTAAGCTCAACTGCGCCGCCCTGCCGGAAAACCTGCTCGAATCGGAACTTTTCGGCCATGAAAAGGGCGCCTTCACCGGAGCCGTGGGAGCACGCAAAGGCCGCTTCGAGCAAGCCGACGGCGGCACGTTGTTCCTCGACGAGATCGGCGATATCTCTCCGGCCTTCCAGGCCAAGCTGCTGCGCGTGTTGCAGGAAGGCGAATTCGAGCGCGTCGGCGGCAGCCGTTCCCTCAAGGTGGATGTACGGATCATCGCCGCGACGCACCGTGACCTGGAGCGAGCCGTCGAGGCCGGCGAGTTCCGCGAAGACCTGTTCTACCGCCTGTCGGTCATGCCACTTTATCTACCGCCGCTACGCGAACGGCTGGAGGACATTCCCGAGATCGCCCGCCATCTGCTGGGGAAGATTGGCAAGATGCAGGAGCGCAAGCTGACCCTTCAGGATGGCGCGCTACGCCGGCTGGCACACCACAACTGGCCGGGCAACGTGCGCGAACTGGAGAATTGTCTGGAACGCGCCGCGATCCTCGCCGAGGAAGGGGTGATCGACCCCGACCTGATCCGTTTCGCCAAGTCAAAAGTCGGCGCTGGCGGGACGGCGCCTGCTGCGGCTCCCGCCGCCCCAACCGGCATAACACCTGCAGCGGAAGTGGCGGCGGCCGAGCCGCTGGACGAGCGCGGTCGCGTCATTGCCGCCCTAGAACAGGCCGGCTGGGTGCAGGCACGCGCCGCCCGCCTGCTGGGCCTGACGCCACGCCAGATCGCCTATCGCATCCAGACCCTCAACATCGAGGTCAAACAGATTTAGCGCTGCCGGGTATTTCAGAAACGTTTGATGCAAATCAACTGTCTCAGGTTGCATTGGCGCATTGCAGCATTAGAATAAGTTAATTGACTTACACTTATACAGATTCAACGCAGCATGCGCAGTTTCGCGTTGTTATTTTTGACCCTGTTCCTTTTCTGGGTCTTGCTAAATGGCTCACTGGCCCCGGATGTTCTAGTGGTTGGTGCAGCCGCCGCGCTGATTATTGCCGCGCTATTCCCCAAAGCTCTATCCGCGCTGACCGACCTGCGCCCGACCCCGCGCGCCCTACTGACGGCCGTGGCCTACGTCTTTTACTTCCTCAAAGAACTGATCAAATCCAACCTCGCCGTCGCCGCCATCGTGCTGTCGCCGAACCTGCCGGTGAATCCGGGCATCGTCAAGGTCCGCACGAAACTCAAGAGCCAGATGGGACGCATGCTGCTGGCCAACTCGATCACGCTGACGCCCGGCACACTGACGGTCGAACTGGCCGGCGAATGGCTCTACATCCACTGGGTAACCGTGGATGCCCCCGATATCGATCATGCCACCGCCAGCATTGTCGCCGGCTTCGAGCGTTATCTCGAGGTGATGTATGGCTGAACTGCTGATTAACCTCGCCGCCATGATCACCGGGGTGGCCTTCCTGCTCGCACTGTGGCGCTTCTTCGCCGGTCCGGCGGATGCCGACCGTGTAGTGGCCTTCGACGTGCTGACCATCATCGGCATCACCGGCATCGTCTTCGTCGCCTTCCTCGAAGGGCGCGGCATCTACCTCGATGTGGCACTGGTCTATGCGCTGCTGTCCTTCCTCGGCGTGATCGCCGTCGCCCGCTATCTGGAGCGTGGCCTGTGATGGACGTTTTGGGTGGTCTTCTGGTCGTCGCCGGTGCGGCCTTCCTGTTGCTCGGCGGGCTTGGGCTGGTACGGATGCCGGACGTGTTCAACCGCATCCAGGCCGGCACCAAGGCCACCACGCTCGGCACCCTGCTGTCGCTGGCCGGCTTCGCCGGCCTGCAACCGGACTGGACGCTCAAGCTGTTCCTGATCGGCCTGTTCGTGCTGTTTACCAACCCGCTGTCCTCGCAGGTGCTGGCGCGTGCCGCGCACCGTGCCGGAGCCGAGGAATCGCCGCTGACCACGGTTGACGTGCTCAACGACGAGCAGGGTAAATAGCCATGAGCCACCTGCTGCCCTGGCTAACCATCCTGCTGTGCATTGCCATGCTGGTGGCCGCGATCATCGCCATCCGCGGCCTCAGCTCGCCGATCGCCATCCTCGCCGCCGGACTGGTCAGCCTGCTGGCCTCGGTCCTGTTCCTGATCCTCGCTTCGCCCGATGTCGCCATGACCGAAGCGGCCATCGGCAGCGGCCTCACCACCTTCCTGTTCTTTTTTATCCTCGGCCGGGTGAGAAGCAGCGAAAACGACGGGGGCCCGGCATGATCAAGCGCGCCGTCGCCCTGGTTCTGCTCCTCATGCTCGGCGGCATCTTCGCCACGCTGATGCTTGGCTACACGCCCGACAGCGAACTGAACCTCACCGCCCGCTACTACGCCGAGCGCACCGCTGCCGACCTGGGCGCGGCCAACATCGTCACGGCCATCGTCGTTACCTACCGCGGCCTCGACACGCTGGGCGAAGTGACCGTTCTATTCCTTTCCGCCTCGATTGTCGGGCTGGTGCTGGCAAGCAATCGCCGACCGGCCCTGCGGGTACGCACGCCGGTAGGCGAACTGCTGACCACCGGCGCGCGTTTCCTGGTGCCGCTGATCCTGCTGCTGGGCGTCTATGTCTTCGTCAATGGTCACCTCACCCCCGGTGGCGGTTTCCAGGGCGGAGCGATCATCGCCTCCGGCGTGCTGTTGCTGCTGCTGGCCGATCCGCTGAGACATTTCAGCCATCACGTCATCGCCACGGTCGAGTCGCTGGCCGGCCTCTTCTACGTGGCCATCGGCCTCGCCGGCCTGTTCCTGGCCGGCGGCTTCCTCGATAACCGGCTGTGGCCCATCGGCACGCTCGGCGAGCTGTTTTCCGCCGGCGCGATTCCGTTGATCTACTCGCTGATCGGCCTGAAGGTCGGTGCCGAGTTCTCCTCGATGCTCGCCAGCCTCTCGGAAACAGAGGAACTGTGATGGCCTACATTGCCATGGCCACCGGCTTCCTGCTGGTCCTGATCGGCTTTTACGGCGCGCTGACGCAGCGCAATCTGCTGCGCATGATCGTCGCCTTCACCATTGCCGACAGCGGCGTCAACATCGTCATCGTCGCCATCGGTTACATGCGCGGCCGCACCGCGCCGATCCTCGATGCCACCGTCAGCGCGGCCGAGGCGGTGCAGCGCATCATCGATCCGGTGCCGCAGGCGCTGGTGCTCACCGCCATCGTCATCGGCGTCGGTATCACCGCGCTGATGCTGGCCTATGCCTACCGGCTCTACGAGCGCAAGCACACGCTCGACATCGCCAAACTGACGGATTTGCAGGGGTGAACGCCCTCACCATCTTCGCCATCGGGCTCGGCACCGCCTTCCTGCTCGGCCTGCTGGGCGAACGCCAGAAGAGCCTCGGCTACATGCTGACGCTGGCAGCGCTGACCTTCATGAGCGCCGTATCCGCCAGCTGGCTGGTGGTGTTCGCCGCCACCGGGGCGGACAGCTTCGACATCTTCACGGCCGGCACCGCGCCACCCTTCGCCATCAACCTGCGCATGGGTCTGATTGAGGCGGCGTTAACGCTGCTGATCAACCTGACCGGCCTGTTCGCGGCCATGCACATGGGCGACGCCCTGCTGCGACTGGGCCAGCGAGCCATGGCAGTGCTGATCATCGCCATCATGGCCCTGTGCGGCATCGTGTTGACCCGCGACATCTTCAACCTGTTCGTCTTCTTCGAACTGATCGTCATCGCCACCGCCGGACTGGTGCTGCTCTCCGACGATGACAGCGCCCTCGCGGCCGGCTTCAAGTACCTGATCGTCTCGCAATTCATCTCCGCCCTGCTGCTGGTCGGCATCATCTTCGCCTACCACGCCACCGGCACCCTCAACATCGACGGGATGGCCGAGGCGGCTGCGGCCATCGACCCGAGCGTGTCCGGCGCTTTCGCCATCGCCTTCTTCCTGATGTTCATCGCCGTCGTCGCCGAGCTCAAGCCCTTCCCGGCCAATGGCTGGGCGCTCGACATGTACGAAGCCGCCCATCCCGGTTTCTCGGCGGTGTTCTCCGCCGCGTCGGGCACGGCCGCGCTCTATGCAGTCGACAAGCTGCTGCAGATCGGCGGCACGGACTGGTTGCCGGTCGCCACCGGCATCGGTATCGTCACCTTCGTCGGTGCCAACCTGCTGGCCCTGCCGCAGACCAACGACCGGCGCCTGCTCGGTTACTCCTCCATCGCCCAGACCGGCCTGATCCTCACCGTGCTCGGCCAGCAGGACATTTTCGGCGACGATTATTTCTTCATCGCCGGCGGCCTGCTGTTTGCCCATGCACTGGCCAAGGCCGGCCTCTACTGGTTGTCGGCTCTGGTCGCCGGCCGCACGCTGCCCGACTGGGCCGCCCTGCAGTCGCGGCCGCTACTGGTGTTCGCCTTCATCTCCTGCGTGGCCATGCTGTCTGGCCTGCCGCCTTTCCCCAGCTTCTACGCCAAGTGGGAACTGGCGCATCTCCTCGTCGCCGAAGGCCGCAGCGGCCTGCTGGCGCTGATCCTGTTCGGCGCACTGGTCGAAGCTGGCTACCTGTTCCGCTGGTTCGGCTACCTGATCAAGCGGGCGACACCGGCCGAGTCGATCGCCTGCCCGGCGCACCAGCTGCTGCCGATTGCCGCTGCCGTGCTGGGTGGCTGGGCGCTCGGTTTCGTCTGGGGCGAACTCTCCTCCAGCTACTTCGGCCGCACCAACCTGCTGCTGACCCTGCCGCTGTTCTTCGCGCTGACTTTCCTGCTGCTCGATTGGTTGCCGGCCTGGGTCAAGAACACGCTGGCCATCGGTGGCATGGTGGCCTTCTTCAGCCTGACCTATGCCGAATACGATCCGCTGCGCCTGATCTTCGCGGTGATCTTCCTGATCGGCGGCGCCGTCACCCTGCTGGCGAGCTACCACGCCCATGGTCGCCGTATCGGCTTTTATCCGGCCGCGATGCTGATGTATGCCGGCATGATCATGCTGATCCGTGCCAGCGACAGCTTCGGCTTCTTCGCCGCCTGGGAACTGCTGACGGTCGGCTCCTACTTCCTGATCCTGCGTGGCAAGCATTCCGAGCCGCATGCGCTGTCCTACATCGTCTTCTCGCTGGGCGGCGCCTTCCTGATCCTCGCCGGCTTCGCACTGGCTGCCAGTGCCGTCCCGCCAGCGCCGACTTTTGAGATTGCGCAACTGGCCGACCTGGTGCAACCGGTTGCCCCGTGGGTGTTCCTGCTGCTCGCACTCGGCTTCATGACCAAGACGGCGGCCATCGGCGTGCATATCTGGCTACCCGGCGCCCATGCCGAAGCCGAAACCGACGTTTCACCGATGGTGTCGGGCATCCTGCTTAAAGCGGGTTTGTATGGCCTGTTCGTGCTGCTGATGAACATGGGCAAACAATCCCTGTATGGCGTCGAACTCACCTACGTCATGCTGTGGATCGGCGCCATCACCGCCCTGCTCGGCAACCTGATGGCGATCTTCCAGGAAGACGCCAAGCGCCTGCTGGCCTACTCCTCTATCGGCCAGATGGGCTACGCGCTGTTCGGCTTGGCGCTGATGAACCACCTCGGCTGGCTGATGGCGCTGATGTTCGTCATCAACCACTACATCTACAAGTCGATGCTGTTCCTGTCGGTCGGTGGCGTGGCCAAGCGTACCGGCACGCGCGAGATGTTCAAGATGGGCGGCCTGATCACGCTAATGCCGCTGAGTTTCATCGCCACGCTGATCGGCATCATCGCCGTCTCGGGCGTACCGCCGCTATCCGGCTTCGGCGGCCGCTGGATCTTCTACAACGCCATCCTGACGGCCGACGCACGCCTGCCGATGGTGCTGATCTTCCTGTCCGGCCCGATCGCCTTCCTGTATCTGTTCCGCCTGATCCACACCATCTTCCTCGGCCAGTTGAAGGACGAGCATCGCCGCCTCAAGGAAGCGCCGTTCTGGATCATCCTGCCGCAGATGATCTATGTCGCACTATTGATGGTGGTCGCCGTGGTGCCGGGCATGGTGCTGCGCCATGTCGATGCCTACATCTCGCAATTCTTCCCCGATGGCGCACTGAACTGGGAAGGCAGCACCATCACCAGCCAGTTCGGTTACTGGAACCCGGTCGCCATCATGATCATCGTCGGCGTTATCTTCATGCTGCTGTTCGGCTGGCTGCTGTTTGTCAATCGGCGCGCCCAGAAGGTCAAGCAGTTCAACTTCGTCTTTTCGGCCGAACGGCCGTTCCGCCCCGAGACCACCCACTTCGCCTGGAACTTCTTCGCGCCCTACCGCAAGGCGATGGGCTTTCTGGTCCAGCCCTTCGTCACGCGCTTCTGGGCCGCGGTGACCGACCTGCTGCACACGGCCGCCGACATCACGCGCCGGTTGTACAACGGCAACGGCCAGACCTACGCCTTCCACTTCCTGCTGTTCGTGGTGGCCGTGTTCACTTTCAGGATGGGAATGTAGATGGACTTCGACTGGATGAAGATCCCCTATGCCTTCCTGACGGTGTTCATCGTTGTCAACTACGGCTTCCTGATGACGGCGCTGATCCAGAAGATCGGCGCGCGCGTCGGCCGCCGCTATGGCATCCCGATCTGGCAGAACTACCTCGACATGATCAAGAACTACGGCCTAAGGAGTTCGATCACGCATGGCGCGATGTTCTACCTCGGCCCGGTGTTCCGCTTGTCGGGCGGCGTCGGCCTGCTGCTGTTCGTGCCGTCGATCTATGGCTCTTACATGTTCTCCAACCTGTCGTTTGCCGGCGACCTGATCCTCGCGCTCTACTTCGTGTTCTTCGGCACGCTGGGCATGGCGCTGGGCGCGGCGGAAAGCGGCCATCCGCACGCCGCCATCGGCATTACGCGCGGCCTGTCGCAGGTGAGCATGGCCGAACTGCCGTTCGGCCTGGCGGTGTTCTCGGTGGCGCTGCAATACCAGACGCTGTCGGTCACCGACATCGTCGCCGCGCAGCAGGGCGGCATGCTGACTTGGACGCTGTTCACCAACCCGCTGGCGGTGTCTGCGGCGATGCTGTCCTTCCTCGGCTCGATGATGCGCCCGCCCTTCGACGTGGTGATCGCCCCGCAGGAAATCCCCATCGGCCCGCCCACCGAGTACCACTCCTCGTATCTTGCGCTGATGCAGACCAACCGGGTGATCTTCCCGGTGGCTAAGATCGTCATCTACATGAACCTGTTCTTCGGCGGCGCGACCAGCTGGCCGGAGTTCTTTCTCAAGGTGTTCCTGATCTATATGTGGTCGGCCTTCGTTGGCGTGGTGTTCCCGCGCTTCCGCGTCGAGCAGTCGATCCGCTGGTTCCTCGTCTGGGCGGTACCGCTCGGCGTGCTTTCGATCATGGTGGTGTAAGAGAATGACGATGAAACCGGAACTGATGAAGCGCATGGTGAAAGGCCCGGACGGCGTCGAGTTCGAGGTCGAGCCGCTGCGCGACTACTTCTGCGAGGTGCCGCCGACGGTAATGCCGGCCGCCTACATCAAGATCGTCGAAGACCTGTTCAACTGGGCGCGGGCCGAATCGATCTGGATTCTCGGCTTCGGCACCGGCTGCGGCGCCATCGAGATGCGCCCGCTGATGACGCCGCGCTTCGATGCCTATCGCTACGGCGTGCAGTGGCGGCCGACGCCGCGCCAGGCCAACCTGTTCATCATCTCCGGCTACCTGTCGACCAAAACCTTGAAACGGGCGATTCGCGCCTACGAGCAGATGCAGAACCCGAAGTATGTGATCGGCCTCGGCTCCTGCACCATCAACGGCGGCATGTACTGGGATTCGTACAACACCATCAAGCGGCTCGACGACTACCTGCCGGTCGACCTCTACATCGCCGGCTGCATGCCGCGTCCCGAAGCGCTGCTGGCCGGCTTCATGGACCTCAAGAAGATCATCCGCGCCGGCAAGGGCGAAGGCGCCAACCAGTATGCGGAGAACTTCGCCTGGTACAAGGAAAATCAGAAACGCGTGATCCACGACTGGGACATGCCGGATTACAACTGGTGATGAGCAACTGGTAATGACAATGCGTGAACTGTATGACCGCACAAAGGCCCTCTTCCCGCTTGGCGAGCTGATCGAGCAGCGCTCAGGTGGCAATAATGATCTGGTCTTCGTCACCGTGCCGGCCGCGCATCTGCGCGCGACCATCCTGCACCTGCGCGACAAGGAAGGCTTCAGCCACCTCGTGCTGCTCACCGCCGTCGATTGGCTGGAGGAAGGACAGTTTCAGCTCACCTACCTGCTCAACAACCGCCAGCAGGCCTATGACCTCGGCCTGCGCGTGATGATTTCGCGTGACAGCGCAACGATGGAAAGCATCCACGACGTCTGGCCGACGGCGGCGACCTACCAGCGCGAACTGCGCGAGATGTTCGGCATCGATTTCCCCGGCAGCCCGCGCATCGAGGAAGAATTCATCCTCGAAGGCTGGAACGATATCCCGCCCTACCGGCGCGATTTCGATACGCTGAAATACGCCCAGGAGAAATTCAGCGAACGTCCCGGCCGCAAAACGCACGATCCGGAAACGCACATGCGACAGCAACTGTATCCCGACATGAGTCCGACCGGGAAATGACGATGTACCAACCCTTCCCACCCGACCGCAGCCAGTATCCGGCCAAAAAGGCCGACGGCACGCTCGACATCGACCTGACGTCGGGCAAGTACCTCAAGCTCTGGCAAGGCCCGAACCACCCCGGCATCACCGGCAACATGTCGGTCGAGCTGACCGTCTGCGGCGACGAGGTGGTCGAAGGCAAGACGCACGTCGGCTACCTGCACCGCGGCTTCGAGAAACTCATGGAGCGCCGCACCTTCATCCAGTGCTTCCCCATCGTCTGCCGCATCTGCGTGCCCGAACCGGACTTCAACGAATACTGCTACGCGGCGGCGGTCGAAGAACTCGCCGGCATCCAGGCCCCCGAACGGGCCCACTGGATCCGCACCCTGATCCTCGAAATGGGGCGCATCAACAGCTACATGATGTACCTCGGCGGCCAGGCCGGTTCGCTCGGCCAGGGCGTGATCGGCCAATGGACCACCTACGTGCGCGACCTGATGCTCGACCGCTTCGAGGAACTGACCGGCGCGCGGATTTATCACATGTTCATCCTGCCCGGCGGCGTGCGCGACGGCCTTCCCGACGGCTTCGCCGGGCGCATGGAGGAAACCCTGCGCGAAATCGAAAGCATCCTGAAGGATGTCTATGACGTGATGTTCTGCAACGCGGTGTTCAAGGCGCGCACGGTCGGCATGGGCGTCATCGACCCCGCCTGGCTGGACGAATACGGCGTCACCGGCCCCAACGCCCGCGCCGCCGGCGTGGCGAAGGACATGCGCAAGGACCACCCCTACCTCGTCTATCCCGAGCTCGCTTTCGAACCAGTCACGGGCAAGGATTCCGACATCTACACGCGCGCCGACGTGCGCCGCCGCGACGTGCTGGTATCGGTGGACCTGATCCGTCAGATCATGGCGAAGATGCCCATGGACGGCCCGCTGATGTGTGCGGTACCCAACGTGCTGCACTGGAAGATTCCGCGCGGCGAAACCTACATCCGTGGCGAATGCTCGCGCGGCGAATACGGCTACTACCTCGTCACCGACGGCTCCGGCTACCCGCGCCGCGTCAATGTGCGCGGTCCGAGCTACACGCACGCCATGGCGCTGCTGGAGCGCATGATCGTCAATATCAGCATTTCGGACGTCGCCGCGCTGATGGTGTCGCTGCACACCTACCCCCCCGAAATAGAAAGATGAGCGAGCGATGAGCATCAAGGACGTTCTCTCTCCCTTCACCGCCTGGAAGAACCTGTTCCGCGATCCAGTCAGCATCCGCGACCCGCTCAACCGCGCGGCCGCGCCGCGCTACCGCGGCTTCCACCAGAACGATGTCGCGCAGTGCATCGGCTGCGGCACCTGCGAGGATATCTGCCAGAACGGCGCCATCGACATGGTGCCGGTTGAGGGCATCGCCACCAAGCAGGGCGATTCCGGCCTCCGCCCGCGCATCGACTACGGTCGCTGTTGCTGGTGCGCGCTGTGCGTCGATGTCTGCATGACGCATTCGCTGTCCATGTCCAACGTCTACACCTGGGTGGATGGCGACCCGGATGCCTTCCGCTTCACACCCGGTGTCGACAAGAAACCCTGGGACGACGCGGCGCTCGGCTATCGCCGGCCGGAAGAACACCGGCTGACCGGCCGCGTGCGCGCGCCCATGGGCGAAATCGAACCCGCGGAGCGCATCGACTCCTTCGCAGAAATCGTGGACGGCTACGATGTGGCAGAGGCGCAGTTCGAAGCCGACCGCTGCGTCAGCTGCGGCCTGTGCGTCGCCACCTGCCCGACGCACATGGCGATCCCGCAGTACATCAAGGCGATCCGTGACGGCGACTACGATCTCGGCGTCAGCCTTCTCTACGAATCTAATCCGTTCTCCGGCATCTGCGGGCGCGTATGCACCCACAAGTGCGAGACCACCTGCGCTACACGCCACGAGGGTGAACCGATTGCGATCAGGTGGCTCAAGCGCCACATCATGGACCAGGTCTCGGTCGACCAAATCAAGCGTGTACTTGTAAAACCCACCGCGCCGACCGGCAGGAAGGTGGCGATCGTCGGCGCCGGCCCGGCCGGCCTGACCGCCGCCTTCGACCTGGCAAAACAGGGCCATCAGGTCACCGTCTATGAAGCGCTCGACCAGCCGGGCGGCATGACGCGCTGGGGTATTCCCGAATACCGCCTGCCCTACGACATCATCGACCAGGATGTGGACATCATCCGCTCGGTCGGGGTCGACATCCGCTGCAATGCGCGCATCGGCACCGACATCACACTCGACCAGCTCAAGGCCGACCACGACGCCGTGCTGCTGGGCCTCGGCCTGCAACTCGGCCGTGCCACGCGCATTCCCGGCAGCGAGCATGCGGATGTGAGGAAAGCGGTCGACCTGCTGCGGCTGGCCACGGCCGGCGAACCAATTGCTGGCGGCACGCCGCGTGAGGTAGTAGTCATCGGCGGTGGCAACGTAGCGATGGACATCGCCCGCACGCTGGCGAGATTGCAGCAGCAGGCCTACGGCGAGGTCAAGGTCATCCTGACGGCGCTGGAAGACCGCGCCCACTTCCTGGCCGATCCTGAAGAAATCAAGGAGGCCGGCGAGGAAGGTGTGATCATCCTCGACGCGCGGGGCCCGCAGCAGGTCGTCGTCGAGAACGGTAGCGTGACCGGCCTGAAGACCTGGCGCGTCAAGGCCATCTTCGATGAGCAGGGCCGCTTCGCCCCGAGCTACGACGAGGCCGACGCGCAGTTCCACCCCGGCAGCATGGTGGTCGAGGCCATTGGCCAGATGACCGACGCTTCCCTGCTGGGCGATGCCATGACCGAGCAGCTCGCCTGGCAGCGCGGGCGCCTGCAGGTCGATGTCGGCGGGCGCACCAGCGCAAGCTGGTTATGGGCGGCCGGCGACATGGTGCGCGGCCCGGATGTCGTGTCGGCCGTCGCCGATGGCCATCGCGTTGCGGCAAGCATTCATGCTGCGCTTCAAGAAGGGATCGCTAAATGACTGAAGGAACCCATGGTATCGAGCGGCTGCGCGACAAGACTTCGCTCAAGGAAGTCCTCGAGGTCGCCACTCATTTCGAGGAAAGTGCGCGCGACTTCTACACCGTGCTGATCCCGAAGGTGAGCAAGCGCATCCGCTATCTGGTCGAGGAACTGGCGACCGAAGAGCAGGCGCACTTCGACCTGTTCAGCGCCTTGGCGCAGCGTGCCGACATCGCCGCGCAGGTCAGGGAAGAAATTCAGCGGACGGCCAGCGACAGCAGGTTTTCCGATTGCATCCACCTGCCCGACCTCGGCGACCAGCCCGACGACCAGGCGGTGCTGCAATACGCGATGGGCCGTGAACATGCGGCGATGACGCACTACGGAGAATTGGCCAATACCGCACCGGCCGGACCGATCCGCGATCTGTTTGCCTACCTGGCGAGCGAAGAAACCCGGCACAAACTGGAACTGGAAAAGCTCTACTACGAGACCATCCACCGCGGCGGCGGGGTGTAATCAAGCACTGACAAAGCCGGCGCTGGCGGGACGACGTTTAGCGATCTTCGCTCGTATGCCAGATGCGCAAAATATAAATCGTGCTGTCCAGAATTTCGTATCGCATCTCATAATCCTAAGGAAACGCTGAACAAGGCGCCGAGATTTTCAT
>JACDZI010000108.1 GCA_013426785.1 Rhodocyclaceae bacterium
ATGCGTTTCGGCCTTCAGGAAAGCTGTGATTTTTTACGAACACGGATTCAGAAAACATATATGCAATATCCTTCACGATCATGAAGGGCGAGCACGAAAACATTGATTGGGAAGCCTTGGGTCGGACGCTACGCGATCGACGCGAAAAGCTTGGCATCCCCTCCGATGTTGCGGCCCACCAGTTGTGTCTGAACAAGCACCAGATTCTCGCTCTTGAAAATGGTTCCTCCACCAGTTTTCCTGGCGCGGCCGCGCGATTCTGGTGCGCACAGCGCTATGCCGCCAAACTCGGCATCTCGCTTGACGCGTGTGCGCATGAGGATGCCGTAACCGAGAGTCCCGATGTGAATGTAGCGGATGCGGCACCAGGAAGTACCGAGGGTGCCAAAACCATCCCCGAATCCTCGCTGATTGATAGCGAAACCCTAGGTAACAGCGGTGCTGGCTTTGGCAAGAAGACCGTGGTCATGGGTTTTCTGCTCCTTATTGCCACTCTGATATTCGGTCTGACCAAGCTGACGGAAGATAAGCCTCCCGCGCCGGTTGTCGAAGTTCCCGCGCCACCGCCGGTTATATCCGCAGCGGCTATTCCTCTAGTGGAACCACCCGTACCCCCCGCACCTGAGCCATTAATCGCTTCGGTTCCCGAAATCAAACCTGAGGAATTGAAGCCGACACCAGTCTGGGAGTCAAAGCCGCAGTCATTTCAGCAGGCCGTCGAAGTGCTGGGCATCGATCTGAATAAATCCCCGAAAACTATTTACGTTATCCCTCGGGAGCCCGCCGTGCTAGTGACCAAGCACCCCGGCAAGGGGGAATCGACCCTCAATCTCGACAATGGGGTTTCCCAGCGCATCTTCCTGACAGGAAACGAAACCCTGCGCGTGGCGCAAGGGAAAGACCTCGACATGTACTTCCAGGGGCGGAAGGTATCATCAGACCTGATCGAGGGCGGAAGCTGGATACGTTTTGTCCCGCTGAAGGAAGCAGCCACACCGTAGTTACTCGATAGCGTAGGGCAGGGTGAGTATTTCGGCCGTGGGGCCGGCAAGCGCGCCAAGATGTACTTCGCCCGGTTCGGTGCCGGAAAACTGCACGACAACCAGGCTTTCGAAGCCTCCTGCGGGTTCGGGTGCGGTCAGGACCACAGCTCCGCAATGCTGGTCACCCACCTCCGGCGTAAAGACATCGGTGCCGGGCGCAAATGCGGCATCGTGCTTGACCCGCACCATGTGCCGCTTTACCTTCCCGAGGTAGTGGGTGCGGGCGACGATTTCCTGGCCGGGATAGCAGCCTTTCTGGAAGCTGACGCCACCGACAGCCGCCGTGGCGAAATTCACCATTTGCGGCACAAAGGCTTCCTGCGTGGCCGCGACGATACGGGGCATGCCATGGCGGATTTCCTCCAGGTGCCAGACGGCGAGTTCGCCCTGTGCCGACAAGCGTGACTGCACGGCAGTTGTGCCTGCCGCCGGTACAGCAAGGATGAAGCGTCGGTGATCGAGGCGCACGGCCGTGCCACCTGCGAAAGGCGTGGTAGACATCGGGGAGAGATCGCCGATCTCCGCTGCGGCCTGCAGTCCCGCCACGCCGATCAGCGTACGCTCGGCGGAAATATCGGTCAGTTTGACCTTGCTGCGCAACACGTACATGGAGAGTTTCTTGATGATGCCCGGCAGGATGTCGGCCGACAACTGGAGCAGGTAGTCCGGCCCTTCGCGCCAGATCAGGAAGCTGGCGATCATGCGCCCCTTGGCAGTACATAGCGCCGCATGGCGGGCGCTTTCCGGAGCCAGATGGTTAATGTCGTTGGTCAGGAGATTGTGCAGGAACTGGGCAGTGTCCTCGCCGCTGGCGCGGATCAGGCCCTGGTCGCTAAGGAGGACATAGAAATTTGTCGGGTTCATGGGGTGTCTGACAGGATCGATGGGAACGAGAACGGATATCATACGGCGCTTCCATGAAGCGCACACTCAAAAGACTCCTGTTATTAGTCGGCTTTTGCTTGCTGGCGGCAGTGGGCTTCATCGGCTGGATGGCCTGGTTCGCATCTGCGGCCGTGTCGCTGAAACTCAATGATCAAAACGTCGTCGATTTCGACATTCGGCCTGGACTCGGCCTCAAAGGCGCAGCGCAGGTGATGGCCGCAGCAGGCATCGACATCCCGCCCTGGCAGTTTTCCCTGCTGGGGCGGCTCGCCGGCCGCGACCGGACCATCAAGGCCGGATCCTACGAAGTCGGTCCTGGCGTGACGGCATGGCAACTGCTGGAAAAGCTCACGGCCGGCGACGTGACGCAAACCGAGATCGTCATCGTCGAGGGCAAGACCTTCCTCAATCTGCGGGCGAAGCTGGATGCCCATCCCGACCTGCGCCACGATTCCGCCGGGCTCACCGATACGGAGATCCTGACCCGCATAGGCGCCATGGACCGTCACCCGGAAGGGCGTTTCTTCCCCGATACTTATCTGTTCGCCAGGCAGTCTAGCGACCTTACGATTTATCGCCGCGCCTATCAGGCCATGCAGCGGCGCCTGGCTGTCGCGTGGGAAAGTCGCGATCCTTCAGTGCCTTATAAGAACATCGACGAAGCGTTGATCATGGCCTCGATCGTGGAGAAGGAAACCGGCAGCCCGACCGACCGGGGCAAGGTAGCCTCAGTGTTCGTCAATCGCCTCAAGCGTGGCATGCTGCTCCAGACCGACCCGACCGTGATCTACGGTCTCGGCGAAAAGTTCGACGGCAACCTGCGGAAAGTCGATCTGCTGACCGATACCCTCTATAACACGTATACCCGCCCCGGCCTGCCGCCGACACCTATTGCCCTGCCGGGCATGGCTTCGATCCAGGCTGCCCTGAATCCTCCGGCGACAGATTTCCTTTTCTTCGTGGCACGGGGCGATGGCACCAGTATCTTTTCCAAGAGTTTAGAAGAGCATAATCGGGCGGTCAATAAATACCAGCGGGGCAGGGGATAAGGCGTGGGCGGTCGGTTCATCACTCTCGAAGGTGTTGATGGGGCAGGAAAAAGTACCCACCTGACCTGGCTGGTCAAGCAGCTAAGGTCAAGGGGGCATCGCGTGGCGCAGACGCGCGAACCCGGCGGTACGCCACTGGGAGAAAAGCTGCGTGAACTGCTGCTCGGTGAGCCGATGCATTTGGAAACCGAGGCGCTGCTGATGTTCGCTGCTCGCCGCGAGCACCTGGAACGCGTTATCAAGCCATCGCTGGCGCGCGGCGACTGGGTCGTCTGCGATCGTTTCACCGATGCCTCGTTTGCCTATCAGGGTGGTGGCCGTGGCCTGTCGACCGAAAAGCTGGGAATTCTTGAAACCTGGGTACAGGGCGATTTGCAGCCCGACTTGACCCTGCTGTTCGATGTGCCGATTGACATCGCCGCGCAGCGCATGGCCGGTGCAGACCGGCAACTTGACCGTTTCGAACAGGAACACGCCGATTTCCACCAGCGCGTACGTGCCGCCTATCTGGCTCGCGCGGCCCGGATGCCGGAGCGGGTGAAGGTGATTGACTCGCGACAGTCGCTCGAAGATATTCATAAACAACTTGAATTAATAACCTCAAGTGTCTGAAAAAAATATACTTAATACTAGTATATGGAACAGCCTGACCGGGGCGGACATCCGTCTGCCGCACACCCTCTTGTTTGCCGGACCGCCCGGTCTAGGCAAACGGGAACTCGCCGATGCACTTTCCGCCCGCCTTCTGTGCGAGCAACCACGCCGGGCGCACGAGCCCGCTTGCGGCACCTGTACTGCATGCCTGATGTGGGCGAGCGGTCAGCATCCCGACTTCCGTCTGCTCCAGCCCGACTCTGCGACCGAGACCGAGGAGGAGGGTTGTGCTGCCGGCGAAGGCGAAAAGAAAAAGGCCAGCAAGCAGATCCGCATCCCGCAGGTACGCGAGATTGAGGAGTTCTTCCATGTGAGCGGACATCGCAGCGGAGCCCGTGTTTGTATCATCGATCCGGCCGAAGCAATGAACCCAATCACGGCCAACGCACTTCTAAAAATACTTGAAGAACCATCTACATCATTTTATTTCATAATGATATCTCACCACTGGCGCGGGCTTTTGCCAACCCTCCTTAGCCGGTCGCGCCGGGTGATGTTTGGCCGTCCGCCTGATGAACAATCGCAGCACTGGCTTTCCGCTCGGAAGCTCGCCGGCAGTGCAAAATGGCTACCTTTCTTCGGCCATGCACCGCTCGAAATTGCCGATGCCGCCCGCAACGGTCGTCTCAAGGCTCTGGAAGCGCTGGTGAATGACCTACAGACGCCGCTTGACCCACTGGTTCAGGCCGGTCGCTGGGAAACCCTGGTCAAGGCTGACAGCATCCTGGGCATGGAAGACCTGGTGACGACGGTCCAGAAATGGCTGTTCGACCTCGGCTTGTGTGCCGTCGGTGCGACACCCCGTTACTTTCAATCCGCAGCCCTGAGTCCGCTGGCCAAACGAATCTCCCTGCCGCTGCTGATTCAGGCACAACAACAGGTGCTGCAAATGCGACGCCTCGTCAACCACCCGCTGAATGCACGCCTGTTCCTGGAAGATCTTTGTGTGCGAGCTTATCGACCACTCGGATTATGAATCACCTACTGGTCGACTCTCATTGCCATCTTGATTTTCCGGAACTGGCTGCGGATATTCCCAAGCTATTGAATTCCATGAAAGAGAACCGCGTTGGCTGGGCACTGTGCGCGGGTGTGACTCTCGAACGTTTCCCGGCAATGATGGCGATTGTCCGCTCCCGGCCGAATCTATTCGCCGCCGTTGGCGTGCATCCTGATACCGAGGAGCCCGCTAGCGAAGCCGACATCGAAACCCTGCTGAGCCTTGCCGACGACCCGCAGGTTGTCGCCATCGGCGAGACCGGGTTGGATTATTACCGCCTCACCGGAGACCTTGAGTGGCAGCGAGATAGATTTCGCACCCATATCCGCGCCGCACGAACCTGCGACAAGCCATTGATTATTCATACACGCTCCGCAGCTGCAGACACTTTGCGGATTCTGCGAGAGGAGAGGGCGGAGGAGGTCGGCGGCGTTTTCCACTGTTTCACAGAAACTGCCGATGTCGCCCGCCAAGCGCTGTATTTGGGCTTTCATGTCTCGTTTTCAGGCATCGTCACCTTCAAGAATGCGGTGGAATTGAAGGCTGTAGCCAAAATGGTACCCTTGGATCGTCTTCTGGTCGAAACAGATGCCCCCTATCTGGCGCCGACGCCGTTTCGCGGCAAGATCAATCAGCCGGCCTATGTGCTGCATGTAGCGGAAGAAATTGCCCGCTTGCGCGAACTTTCACTCGATGAACTGGTCCAGGCTACCACCACCAATTTTTTCAAGCTCTTCAGCAGGGCCACGCCATGAACCGTTTTCTTGCCATGAGCTTCGCGCTCCTTTTTCTGCTAACCATCGGACCAACGAAGGCAGGGGTTTACGATGATATCCTCATTGCTGCAAACCAGAATGAGACAGACAAGGTTGTCGGCCTATTGCGCCGGGGGATGGATGTCAATACCGCCGATCCCCAAGGTTCAACCCTATTGCTGATTGCTGCCCGTAGCAACAATCTGGAACTTGTCAATTTCCTGCTGGATAACCGTGCCAATGCCAGCAAACGTAATCGCTATGGTGATAACGCGCTGATGGTGGCCGCTTTGCAAGGGCATGGCGAGATCGTCAAGACCATGCTCGAACACAAGGTCGATCAGAATCAGTCTGGTTGGAATGCGCTGCATTATGGCGCTTTCGAAAATCACGACCAGATCATCGCAATGCTCCTGGCCTCCGGGGCGGATATCAATGCCCGTGCTCCCAACGGTTGGACCGCCCTGATGTTTGCGGCCAAGCGTGGCCACCTCAATGCTGTACGCGTTCTGGTGGGGGCCAATGCCGACTTGGATATCGCCGATCCTGAAGAGGGAAATGCTTATAACCTTGCGGTAAAGGGTAACCACACCGATGCCGCCAAGTTTTTATTGAAGGCAGGATCTTGGGGGGGGGACAGATCAAATGAGATATCCAGATAAGGCGGAGAAAACCGGCAAGAACTAGGAGCAGTGCGGGTTTACGAGCGCTGCCCATGAATTTTGAGGTTTGAGATATTTGGGGTCGCCTCAGAAAACGGAAAATAAAGCACGCTAAGCCGATTGCAGGGGTCGCAGCGGCCTGAACTTGCCTGCGCCGATCTTGGCGCTGCTGCGCCACAGGTAATCGCCGGTCAGGTTGATGTGTTCCCAGCCGAGCGGCGACAGGTACTGCAACAGGCCGTCATCGACGGTCTGGCCGTGGCCACGCAAGGCGTTCGCGGCCCGTTCCAGATAGGGGTCGTCTCAGAAAACGGAATTTAAAGTACGCTAAGGAAACGCTGAACAAGGCGCCGAGATTTTCATTGGCAGCGGCGAAATGA
>JACDZI010000016.1 GCA_013426785.1 Rhodocyclaceae bacterium
GTTGCGATGGGAGATTTACGAGCAGAAATCATGCCTACTGAAATAGGCTCTTAACCCGCATTGTTTGCGCGGATCGACAGGGTTTAAGTCGCATTGTGTTGAGTCGTGACGGCAAGATGAACGGCATCTAAACCGATGGATGCCACGCATGAAAACCTATCGCCCGCCCGAAGTCCCTGATGACGTCGACCACCTGAAAGACGCCATCGCCCGCCGCGTCAATCCCGGAGATGATGTTCACGTATCGCTCGGCGGCATGAAGCAGACCACCGCGAAATGCACGGCACGCGGCAAGGACGGAATCGTGGTTGAAACGCCGGAGGGAGAATTTAAGGTTGCATGGCATCACGTCATCGGCAAGGTCGAGAACGCCCACGCCAAGCCCGCAGAGCAGGTCGAGAAATCAATCATCTTCACCGCCGACCCCGACCTACTCAAATCAGCCGAGACGCGCCGCAATCATGCCGCTGTCGCGCTGGTCGCGATGAAGGGGCAGCCGTGAAATTCAAATCACTCGACGGCGAGCTTTTCATCATCCAGCGCCAAGGCCGGGACGACCGTTATCTGAAACCCGATGAAGCTATCCGGCAGATCGAGACGCGCATTGATGAGCTTCAATCCGGAATCATCGCCAGCAGGAATGACCTCTTGCGCCTCGACGCCCGGATCAAGGTCGCATTGATGGCAAGCGAACCAACGACCGGCCTCCGCGCCGAGGTTGTCGCCGTCCGCGAGCAGATCAACCACATGGAGCAGCAGGTCGACGAGCTTCACGCCGACATTGAGCAGATTCGAGACCTTGAAATCGAGCAGGTCGCGGAGGCAATCCGCAAGACCGATGCCGCCCGGATTGGTGCGGCAATCAAACCATTTTCAGACACCCTAGGGAGGGCAGCACGAGCATGAGCGCAGAACAAGTAGCACGAGCAGAACACGAGTTAAAGCAGGCATCGACGCGACACGCCAGCGCGGTTGAGAAGGTCAATTCGATTCGGGGGCGCATCGAATGGTCGCAGGCCCGCCAGCAGGCAATCACCGCCAGCCGGTTGAATGGCAGCGCCAGCGACGCCGATAACGCCGAATTTTCGGCACTCGACGGCGACCTGACCAGCCTCAAGACGATGTTGGTTGAAGCTGAGGCTGCAGCAAACGCCCTTGACCCCGTCGACGCCCGTTCCCGGCTTGCAATGGCGAAGGCGCAGCATGAGCGCGAACAGCTTGACGCAGAATATCAAGCCGTGTCAGCCAAGGCCACCGAACTTGACTTGGCACTGTGCCGAGCAATCGCCGCCGCACACGCGCTAGGCCGGAGGCTTGGGCATGTTTCGCTATCGCAATCGTGGCGTCCGTCGACCGAATTGGACAGGGCGCAGCGCTTGGGCGTTTGCCCATCCATCGGAGGCTGAAATGGTCAAACAATCCGTAGAATGTGGTCGCGTGATCGGTGGGAAAACAATCAGCATTCGGATTCGCCGCGCCCTTGGGCCAATCCTGCCGCAGGTTCTTGAATCAGTGGCAGCCCGCGCCCTTGCCGGCGACATGCAGGCAGTCACCGCCGCCGCCGCATTGCTTCAATCCGCCGTCGCACTCGAAAAATGATTGCAACCCACTTCGGAACGGAAAGCCAGCGCCCCCGGAGTGGCCTCCTTGCGAGCTTGGCTAAGGTCGGTCGGGCACCGAGCACCACTTTGACAGAGCACCGCAAAGCCCCGACACCACACTTCACAAAAGGACTCGACATGATTACCAAACCGACCTCGCAGCCTTAGACAACCGCGAAGATTGGGGTGGTCGCCTTCCGGCTGGACTGGCCCCAATGCTCAAGCCGTCGCACAAGACCGACCCGCTCGGCGGCATGACCCGATTCGACACCGGCAACGGCAAGCAGCGATCCAGTGCATTCTTGACGTTCAGGGTGATGACCGAAGATTCGCTCGGCTGGATCATCAAGGCCAAGCCCGGTCTTTACGTCGCCCGCGACCTTGCAGCGCAAGGGCAAAAGCTCCTGAGCGACCGCGTGAACGACATCCTGCGGAGCATCGGCACATGACCGGCGAACTGATCCAGCTTGTAGCCGAGGAAGCCGAGGCGCAGGCCGGAGACATTGACGGCGAAGCGGTTGCCGTGGTGGTGTTTGTGTTCGACAAGTCAGGCCGAGCAGCTTGCAGACGAGGCGATCCACAAGGCCCGGACGCACTGACCCCGGAAACATGGGGGCGCTCCTGCGATATGCCCTGAGTTGAAATCAGGGCAGGACGCACTGACTCCGCAAAATTGCCGAGTCGGAACAGCAGGACGAAAAAAAAGTCGGCTGTTACGCCGGCCCGTTGCGCGATGATCAATTCATGCCGTCAGATAGTCACTCGCCAGCGCGTCCCGTTCATCTGCAACGGTATTCGATAAGTCGTCGCACAGATACCGGCCAACCCCGGCAAGCCGATGAACTGCGTCGCCCTCTTTTGACATTTGCTTGATGGCCGAGAAAACCCCGGCCACATTTTTGAGGCATTCAACAGCAAGATCGACGCCGTCGACGGCACGCCGAACCGCGATGACTGCATCGCTCATCGGTAATTCATCAAGTGTTACAGTTGCATCGTTCGTTTCCATGTTGCACCCCTTTTAAAGTTTGAGAGTGTCGGCGCAGGGGTAGCAGTGTGATTCTGTTGGTGCTTTCGTTGGTGCTTTTGAAAACCGAAAACATAGAACATCCTATTCATGAGGTTCTTCGGGAGTTGTTCGAGTCCCCCTCTCGGCTCATGCAGATCAACCGGCTTGGCGCTCTTCCTGCGCAAGCGGATGTTCAGCATCTCGACGCAGACCGCGAAAGCCATGGCGAAGTAGATGTAGCCCTTCGGTACGTGGTGGCCGAAGCCGTCCGCGATCAGCACGATGCCGACGACGACGAGGAACGACAGGGCCAGCATCTTGATGGTCGGGTGAGCAGACACGAAGCGGCCGATCGCGCTGGCAAATACCATCATCAGTGCCACCGAGGCGATCACTGCTGCGATCATTACTGCAACTTCGCTGACCATGCCGACTGCCGTGATGATCGAATCAAGCGAGAAGACCAAATCGATCACCATGATCTGCGCGATGACGCCGGCAAAAATGGCGGTGACCTTGCTTGATGACTCGCCTTCGATGCCTTCGAGCAGTTGATGCACTTCGCCGGTGCTCTTCCAGATCAGGAAGAGCCCCCCCGAAATAAGGATCAGGTCGCGTCCGGAAATGTCAAAGCCGAACAAACTCATTACCGGTTCGGTCAGGCCGACGATCCAGGACAACAGGAGCAGCAGGGCGATACGCATGAACATCGCCAGGAACAGCCCGATGCGACGGGCCGGTTCCTGTTGCTGTTTGGGCAGCTTGTCGACCAGGATCGAAATGAAGATGATGTTGTCGATGCCCAGCACCAATTCCAGCGCCGTCAGCGTGAAAAAGGCGATCCAGACCTCCGGCGAGGCCAGCAGTTCGATCATGCGTTGGCGCTGCTACGCAGTGCGGCGATGCGCTCTTCCAACGGCGGGTGGGTCATGAACAGGCGCTTCAGGCCACCGCCCACGCCGCCAGCGATGCCGAACGCTGCCATCTTCTCCGGCAAAGGCTGCGGATGCAGGCTGTTGAGGCGTTCCAGCGCGGCGATCATGTTCTGCCGGCCTGACAGGCTGGCACCGCCTTGGTCGGCGCGGAATTCGCGCTGGCGCGAGAACCACATGACAATGATCGAGGCAAGGATGCCCAGCACCAGTTCGGCGACGATCATGGTGACGAAGAAGGCCGGCCCCTGGCCGCGTTCGGTCTTGAAGATCACCCGGTCGATCAGGTGGCCGATGACGCGCGACAGGAATATGACGAAGGTGTTCACCACGCCCTGGATCAGGGCCAGCGTCACCATGTCACCATTGGCGGCGTGCGAGACCTCATGGCCGATCACTGCTTCGGCTTCCTGGCGGGTCATCTGCTGCAACAGGCCGGTGGATACGGCGATCAGCGAGCTGTTCTTGCTCATGCCGGTGGCGAAAGCGTTGACGTCGGGCGCCTCGTAGATGCCGACCTCGGGCATCTGGATGCCGGCTTGCTCGGAGTACTTGCGGACGGTTTCCACCAGCCAGAACTCGGTGGAGTTGGCCGGTGTTTCGATCACCTGCACGCCCATGGCCCTCTTCGCCGACCACTTGGAAATAGCGAGCGAGATCAGCGAACCGCCAAAGCCCATCACGGCCGCGAAGATCAGCAGCCCGGAGAGATTCAGTCCGTTGGCGTTCAGGTAGGGTTCCACGCCCAACAGGCGCATGGTGACCGACAGCACCAGGACGATAGCCAGGTTCGTCATCAGGAAGAGAAAAATGCGTTTCATGTTGCAACCCTCACTCAGCTTAGTTAAGACGAAATGCTAGATGAAAACAAATCATCGTACAATTCGATTAATATTTATTAAAAGATCGATATTTACGATGATTAATCAGGGAGTAATTGGCGATGCCTAGTCTGAATTTCAAGCACCTGCGCTATTTCTGGATGGTGGCCAAGTCCGGCAGCATCGCGCGGGCCAGCGAACACTTGCACCTGACGCCGCAGTCGATCAGCGGCCAATTGAGCGAATTCGAGGCTGCCATGGGCGTGGATCTGTTCCGACGCGTCGGCCGCGGCCTTGAATTGACGGAAACGGGGCAACGCATACTGGGCTATGCCGAGCAGATATTTTCGCTGGGTGATGAATTACTGGAGGCCATTCGTGACGACACGCACGCCCAGAGTGTGACTTTCCGCGTCGGCATTGCCGATTCGGTGCCGAAGATGGTGGCTTATCGTCTGGTCGAGCCTTCCCTCGGCTTCGAGGAACCCGTCAAGCTGATTTGTCGGGAAGGTCGCTTGACCACCCTGCTGGCCGATCTGGCCGTGCACCGTCTCGATATGGTGATCGCCGATCGGCCCATGCCGGAAAACCTCAACGTGCGCGGCTACGACCATTTTCTCGGCGAAAGCGGGGTCAGCGTTTTTGGCGCACCGTCCTTGATCGGCAAGGGCGGGCTGCCTTTTCCGCAATTGCTGGATGGCGCCCCCTTCTTGCTGCCGGGGGTGGATGTGGCCCTGCATGCCCGACTGATCCGCTGGTTCGAGGCAGAGCGCATCCGCCCGCGCTTTGTTGGTGAGTTCGACGATAGCGCCCTGATGAATGCCTTCGGTCAGGCCGGGGCCGGCTATTTCGCCGCACCGACGGCCATCGAATCCCATGTGGTGCGCCAGAATGACGCGCCGGTGGTGGGACGCATTGAAACCGTTAGGGAGCAGATCTATGCCATTACCAATGAACGCAAGCTGACACATCCGATCATCTCGGCCATTTGCCGTTTCGCCCAGCACGACATGTTTGGTGGCGGTATCGTGGCCGACAAGTCGAAATAACGGCCATGAAGATTTCCCGGCTTTATCGGCCGCGCAGCCCCCAGTTCTGGCTGTTGATCGTATTGAACCTGCTTTCTTCGGTGCTCTCGTTCATCCTGCGTACCTACGACCTGCCGGTGTGGCTCATGCTGGGTCTTGCGGGGTTCGCTATTGCCAACCTTCTGCTGGGCATGTGGATCGCCTGGCGTTTGATCAGCGATGAAACAGCTTCCGGATAGTCAGTATTTTTAGATATATCCGTAATGATAATTCTGTTTTTTTATTGGTGTGAGAGTGATTATGATTATGCCGTCACTTCTTCTACCGACAGGAGACCTCAATGAAAGCTTTCTCGTTACTCGTGGCTGTTCTTGCCCTCAGCTTCACCTTGACGACCGGTGATGCACTGGCCGCCAAGCGTCTTGGCGGCGGCAGTTCCATCGGCATGCAACGCCAGATGACCGCTCCCCCGGCCAAGGCGCCCGCGGCTGCTCCGGCGCCTGCCCCGTCGCAAGCCGCGCCGGCCGGAGCGGCAGCCGCCAAACCTGCAGCCGCTGCTCCCGGTCGCTCCTGGATGGGCCCGATCGCTGGCCTGGCTGCCGGACTCGGTCTTGCCGCCCTGGCTTCGCACTTCGGTTTCGGCGAGGAACTGGCCTCGTTCATGATGATGGCCCTGCTGGCCTTCGTGGTAATCGCTGCCGTCGGGTATTTCATGCGCAAGCGCGCTGGTTCGCAACAGCCTGCTCTGGCTGGGGTGCAGGGCATGCAGTATTCCTCCGAGCGCATGACGCCGGCCAGCCGCGACCTTGAAAAAGTCGGCGTTGGCGGGACGGCATTGAATACTGCCAAGATTCCCGCCGAGTTCGATGTGGCCGGGTTTGTGCGCAATGCCAAAGTGCATTTCATTCGTCTACAGGCCGCCAACGATGCCCGTAATCTCGACGATATCCGTGAATTCACCACGCCTGAAATGTTCGCCGAAGTCAAGATGAACTTCAGCGAGCGCGGCGAAGCGGCGCAGACAACCGATGTACTGAATATCGATGCCGATGTGCTGGAGGTGGTTGAGGAAGACTCCCGTTATGTGGTCAGCGTGCGCTTTACCGGCCAGGTGTGCGAGGATAACGGCCCGGCCGAGACGGTCGACGAGATCTGGCACCTGGTCAAGCCGCGTGTCGGCAAGGGCGGCTGGCAGCTCGCGGGGATTCAGCAGTTGCAGTAAGCGGCTAAGCTGAACCAAGAGCGATGAAGCGACTTCACATGCTGCTGGGGGTGCTTGCCCTGGCGGGTTTGACCGGCTGCGGCGGCGAGGTGGAGGACGCTCGTCCCGGCCAGCCGGTCAAGACCCGCCAGCTCGCCTTCAAGGAGATGCTGAAAGTATTCGAACCGATGGGGACCATGCTGCGTACCCAAAAGTACGAACCGGAGAAATTCGCCGGCCTGGCCGCCCAGTTGATGACGAAACGGGATGCGCCCTGGCCCCATTTCGGCGCCGGCACGAACTACCCGCCTACAAAAGCCAAGGAAGGGGTCTGGAGCCAAGCCGATCAGTTTGAGCGTGAGAGGCAGGGTTTCATGATTGCAACGGATGAACTGTTAGTCGCGGCGCAGACGAAACAACTGGCGGATGCGGAGAAAGCCTACTTCAAGGCCTACGACACCTGCCAGTCCTGCCACAAACGCTTCAAGGAAAAGTAGGCACTGGCGGGACGGCATGCCATTTCCCTGTCGGTCAAGGACGCTCACGAGACAGCCATTTTAGCAAGGTGGCAAACAGCACTTCGGGGTTGACCGGTTTGGCGATGAAATCATTCATTCCGGCCTCGGTGCACTGTTTGCGATTCTCGTCAAAGGTGTTCGCCGTCATTGCCAGGATAGGCGTTTGCTGCCGTCCCGAAATCTTGCGGATAGCGATGGTGGCCTCGACACCATCCATTTTCGGCATTTGCATGTCCATCAGGATTACCGCGTAGTCGTTCAATTGGGCCAGACGTTCCGCTTCGCAGCCGTCTTCGGCGAGGTCGACATGCAGCCCGACCTCCTCCAGCAAGCCGATGGACACCGCCTGGTTGATGGGATCGTCTTCGGCCAACAGCACCCGTCGGCTGGCAAAGTATGACTTGAAGCAATCTTCATAAGTGACGAGGTTGGCTTCGATCTCCCCGTGGGGCATGCTTTCCAGTACTTCCAGACGCGCTGTTACCCAGAAGGTGCTGCCCTGTCCCAATGTACTCAGGACGCCGATCTGACCCCCCATCAACTGGATCAGGCGCTTGCAGATGGCCAGCCCCAGGCCCGTGCCACCATACTGGCGCGTCATTGAACCGTCGGCCTGTTCGAAGGCCATGAACAGGCGGGGCTGATCCGTCGCGGCGATGCCGATGCCGGTGTCTGCCACCTCAAAACGCAGCAGAGCTTCATCCAGCTCTCTTTGCTGTAGCAGGGCGCGCAGGGTGATGTTGCCCGCAGCGGTGAATTTGATGGCGTTGCCGACCAGATTGAGCAGCACCTGGCCAAGCCGGAGCGGATCACCATGGACGATCAGGTTGGCCAGCTCGGAGGAAATCTCGACGTCGAGACTCAAGCCTTTTTCGGTTGCCTTCTGACTCATCAGGCTGCGGATGTTATCCATGATTTTGCCCAGCCTGAAATCGGTGCGCTCAAGCGTCAGCCGCTCGGCTTCAATTTTTGAGATATCGAGGATGTCATTGATGATGGCGAGCAAATCCTGCGCGGCTTTCTCGACCTTGCCCAGCTGGTCGCGCAGTTTCGGATCGGTAACGCGCCGCAGTACCAGTCCGGTCAGGCCCATGATGCCATTCAGCGGTGTGCGCAGTTCGTGGCTCATATTGGCGAGGAAGGTGCTCTTGGCCCGGTTGGCCGTCTCGGCGACTTCCTTGGCGACCGATAGGGCTTCGGTCCTTGCGGCCACCAGATCTTCCAGATGGTCGCGCTGGGATTCCACTTCCTGGCGCAGTTGTTCCCGGTCAAGCAGGTTAAGGATGCGTTGCCGGGCGATGGCAACGTTGATCGGTTTGGTGAGGTAATCCACAGCACCCAGCATGAGTCCGGCACTTTCGGCCTCGGTTTCAGCCAAGGCCGTGACAAAGATCACCGGGATGTTCTGCAACTGCGGATTGGCCTTGAACCGTCTGCAAGTTTCATAGCCATCCATTTCCGGCATCATGATGTCGAGCAGAACCAGGTCCGGCGGATTTTCCGTTGCCAGAGCGAGGCCCATGCTGCCCGAAGTGGCGATTTGCAGGTCGAAATCGTTTGCCAGAGCGCGACCGAGCGTCAGCAAGTTTGCCGGTGTATCGTCGATGGCGAGAATTTTGGGGCGTAGTCCGGTCATACCGTCCGGTCCAGCCAAGCTTGCGACTGTGCCAGACGTTGCAATCGTTCATGCGCCAGATCGAAACGGAATTCTTCCAGCAACCGGCGGACATCGGCAATTTCGTTGGCAACGGTTGAGCCGGCAACGATGTCGACCAATGTTCCGATATGGTCGAGCGCATCGAACTTGTTATGCGCCATCAGTGGCAGTATCTGTCCGACCAAGGCAGAGACTTGCGAAATATCGAGCTGCTGGGCCGGTGCCGGTTCAGGTTGGGTGGCGGTTGTAACGGGAGCCGGCTTCATCCACTGGGCCATCATACGGGCGAGTTGGTCGAAAACGATCGGTTTGGCCATGAAGCCATCCATCCCGCAGTTATTGCAGTGCTTGCGATTTTCCTCGAAGGCATCGGCCGAGATGGCGATGATGGGTCGCCGAGGCTGTCCCTGCTCTTTCTCCCACTGGCGGATTTGCTCGGCGGCGGCATAGCCGTCCATGACTGGCATTTGCAGGTCCATCAGGATCAGGTCGGCCGCGAGGCCACCCAGGATGGCGTTTACGGCTTCTTGGCCATTGTTCAAGATGGTGCTGGTCAGCCCCAAGGAGTTGAGTAGGGCGCGGAGCACTTGCTGATTGGTTGGGTTGTCTTCGACCAACAGTACGTGGCCGCAGAGCTGTGGGAGTGCCTCGATTCGCAATTGCGGGGGGGGCGATGTACGCGCGCCAAGCCGGCTGTCACTGCCCTCGGCGACGATATCCGCCCGGATGTGGAACCAGAAACGGGAACCCTCGCCGGGGATGCTATCGACACCCACATCGCCGCCCATTATCCGCGCCAGGCTGCGCACGATCGACAGTCCCAGTCCAGTCCCGCCGAACTGGCGCGTCGTCGAGCTGTCGGCCTGCGAAAACGGCTGGAAAAGGAAAGACAATTTGTCCTGCGCTATGCCGATGCCGGAGTCGGCAACGGCGAACTCGAGCACGGCGGTTTGACCCTCCCGTTCGCATTCGCGCGCGGTGATCGTGACCCGCCCTTGCGGGGTGAACTTGATGGCATTGCCGATCAGGTTGGCGAGCATCTGGCGCAATCGGTGCGAATCGCCCAGATAACGCTGAGTGGGACCGTCCCAGAGGGATTCGATGCGCAGTCCCTTGCTTCCGGCTGTTTCGGAGAACAATGCCTGTGTTTCGTGAAGAATCTGTGCCGGGTCTACGAAGCCGCTTTCGAGTTCCAGCTTGCCGGCTTCGACCTTGCTGAGATCGAGGATGTCGTTGAGCAGAGTGAGCAGCGTTTGGCCGGAATTGAGGATGGTGCGCGCGTAATCGCATCGTTCGCCATCAGACAGGCTGGGTGACAATAGCAGCTGAGCCATGCCGAGGATGCCGTTCATCGGCGTGCGTATTTCATGGCTCATGGTGGCGAGGAACTGGCTCTTCGCTACATTGGCGGATTCGGCGGCAATTTTGGCGACGTTCAGCGCCGTCTCCCTGGCGGCTAACTCCAGTTCAACGGATTTATCAACGAGGATCAGTAGCGTGCCATAGGCGTGTTGGGGTCCCTCATTCAGATGGATAACGTGTACGTCATAGACTGTTTCGGCATCCTGAGTGCCATTTAATCTCAGCATCCCGGCGATTTGCGGGCCGCGCACGAGCGGATCGCGCAGCACGGCATGCAGCTTGTCACGGCTATCGGAAGCGAACAACTGGAAAGCCGAACGATGCTGTAAATAGGTATTCGAGCGGATGTCAAAAAGTTCGCGGGCCTGCTGGTTGGCTTCGCTGATGAAGCCACGGGCATCGACGAGGATGCCTGGTAGGGGCAGGAACTCGAACAGGTTGCGGTATTTCTCCAGACCCAGGACGATCTTCGCTTGGGCATTGCCCAATTCCTGGTTCTGGATTTCCAGTTCCGTGTGGTAGATGCGCAGTTCTTCGACCAGCCGATCGATATCACGCGACTCTGCGTCGCTATCGGGATGGCTAGCCTGATCCTG
The DNA here is from genome assembly GCA_013426785.1 of Rhodocyclaceae bacterium. Classification (GTDB taxonomy): domain Bacteria; phylum Pseudomonadota; class Gammaproteobacteria; order Burkholderiales; family Rhodocyclaceae; genus Sulfuricystis. The sequence goes on from JACDZI010000016.1 coordinate 10,726, forward strand.
ACTCTCGGCGATCGCCCGTTCGGCGCGTTCGCGCAGGTCTCCCAGATTGACTTGCCGTTCTTTCATGAATCCTGGTGGTGATGCCAGGCGGAGATGTTGACATGGCTGACGACGGCGCCGAAGTCATAGCCGACTACGGGGGCCACATTCATCACGAACCAGCGCTGTTCGGTGGGAGAGTGGCAAGGGTATTCGAGCGAAAAGCTCGGCAGCGTGCCATCCAGCACGCCCCGCAGTCCCTGTGCGGCGGTGCTGGCAATCGTGCCATCTTCGTGATTGCCCGCCTGACAGGCGTCGAGGTAATTGGAGCCGATGCCGGAATGGCGGAGTTCCGTATCGCCGTTAGCGCGGGCAAAGCGTCGCCAGGCGGCATTGATCATGACGATCACGCCCACGGTATCGACCACGGCAATGTGCTCGGGCAGGGCATCGATGATCGATTGCAAGCGCCTGGCATCATGAATCGCCGTGACATCGACGAAGGTAGCAACGACGCCGCGATCAGTGGAAGATGGCACCAGGTAAGGCAACATGCGCACGAGGAAGGTGCGCTTTTCGTCAGCGGACAGTACCTCGCGTTCCGTGGTGCGCTGAAGACGCAGGGTCGTTTCCAGATCACGCATCAGATCCGGATAATCCAGCACATGCGTGATGTCGTCGAGCGGCCGCCCGACATCGGAATCGCGCAGCTTGAAGATTTGCGTGGTATCGGGGCTGAAGCGGGTGATGTGGAACTGCGCATTGATGAATACCGTCGCCACGCCGGCTGCCTTGGCCATGCTGTCGAGGTCGGCATTGACGCGATTGAGGAGGAGCATCTTCTCCTGGAACTCGGCGTTGACGGTGCTCATTTCCTCGTTGACCGACTGTAGTTCCTCGTTCGAGCTTTGCAGCTCCTCGTTCGAGGCCATCAGCTCCTCGTTGGTGGCCTGCAATTCCTCGTTGGAGGTTTCCAGTTCCTCGATGGTGGCTTGCAGGCTCGCGCGCGTTGCTGCCAGTTCCCGCTCCAGGATGGTCAGGCGCGCAACGGTTTCGGAGTCTACGTTCACCGCCTCGAGCCCGTCGTCCTTGTGCACTGCATCCACTTCGAAGCACAGCAGCGTCAGCCGCTCGTCGTTTTCGGCGCCGACCGGGTGGACGGAAATGCGAATGGTCTGACGATCGCCACTGGGCATGGCGACTTCGACCAGGTCGGAAATCAGCGAGCAGCGATCACGCGCCGCCTTGTAAAGCAGAGAAGAAGCGATCGGAGTGATCGATTCGGGTAACAGGCGGTTGATTTCCAGCGTGGCCATTCCCTCCCTGGCACGGAAGAAATTGGATATATCGCCATAAAGGTGTACCGCCTCGTGGTTTTCATTGACCAGCATGGCGGGAGGCGCATAGCGCGAGATCAGGGCGGCCAGACCGGCGTCGGATGATGTGGTGGTGGGCGTGATGCGGTGGCCCCGCACCAGAGAGATGGCCTTGGCGATGGGAGGCCGCAGTGTGATGGCATTCCGTTTGCGGTCGAGGAAGGGGGGGGCCATGGGACCCGTGCGGCGGAAAATCTTGTGCTTGGCGCTGACGACCTGCAGGCCCTCTGTTTGCGCCGCCAGCGATTCGCTGGGGCCGAGAATCATGCCCCCACCCTCGTTGATCGCATACTGCAACGAGCGCAGCGCCCGTTCCTGGGCCGGCGTCTTGAAGTAGATCAGGGTATTGCGGCAGCCAACCAGGTCCATCTTCGTGAAGGGAGGATCGGCGAGCAGATTGTGGCGGGCGAAGACGATACATTGGCGCAGTTCGTTCTTGATCAGGAAGTTGTCGCCCTTGCGCACGAAGAAGCGTTCGAGACGTTCGGGCGACAGTTCTGCCGCTGCTGATTCCGGATACTGGCCGATGCCGGCGGTCTCGACGCACTGCTGATCGACATCGGTGGCGAAAATCTTCAGATTGGGCCAGCGGCGTTCGCGCTCGAAAGCCTCGATGAACAGCATGCCGATCGTGTAGGCCTCTTCGCCGGTGGCGCAGCCGGCGATCCAGACCCGGATGACATCACCGGACTGTTTTGCGGCCACCATCGGCGAAATGACTTTTTCGGCCAGGATGGTATAGGTTTCCGGGTCGCGGAAAAAGCTGGTAACGGAAATCAGTATTTCCCGGCGCAGGGTGATGATTTCACTGCGGTCGTTTTCCATCAGGTCAAGATACTGGAATAGCTCCGGCGTGTGCCGTACCTGCTGGCGGCGCTCGATGCGGCGCATCACCGTCGTCGGCTTGTAGTCGGTGAAGTCGATGCCGCCCACCTGGTGCAGCAGCTGCATGATGCCGGCGAAGACCTCGTCGTTAGTCATCTTCGCGTAAGGGATGACCTTGTTCAGGTCTTCCAACTGGCGGTAGGGCAGGTTGCGGATATGCGCAACCAGGCGTGCCGGCAATTCTTCCGCGGGCAGAATGGCATCGACAATTCCGGTCGCGATGGCGCTACGCGGCATGCCATCGAAGCCGGCCGATTCGGGTTCCTGCACCATCAGGAGACCGCCGGCGGCATTGACCGCCATCGCACCCCGCGTACCGTCCGTACCGGTACCGGAGAGGATGACAGCGACGGCCCTCTTGCCGTAGACCTCGGCCAGCGAACTGAAGAAGATATCGATGGGTAGGGTCAGCCCGCGCGGATTTTTGGGGGTCAGGTGCAAGTGGCCGGGCGTCACGTGCATGATCGTGCCAGGCGGGATCAGGTAGAGATGGTTGCCCTTGATCGGCATCTCGTCTTCCACCATGATCACCGGCATTAAGGTATGGCGGGCGAGCAGATTGTTCATCATGCTCTTGTGGTCGGGCGACAGGTGCTGGACGACCACAAAGGCTACCCCGGTGTCGTTCGGGCAGTTCTTGAAGAACTTTTCCAGCGCATCCAATCCGCCGGCGGACGCGCCGATACAGACCAGGTAACCTTCGAAAGCGCCAATCTTGGCAGGCGGAACTTTCCGCGCGGCTTCTTTCGTGGTTTTTGGAGATGCTCTTTTTGGCGCCATAATTTCGGTATATGGTAACACCGCAAATCCGGCAACACCTGTCTCGGTGAGCAGGGTGCTGGGCCGGTACAGCTAGACCGCCATCATACGTAAGGTATGTTGTGCCGTTCTGCTGGAGCAGACTTTATTGTTGTCAAAGTCTGTTGGAGACCTTGTGTCCGATTGTCTTCTTATGCCTTGTTTCTTAGGTTCTTTAGCGCTATATTCAATTCGCGGAACGGCTGTAACTACCGCCCGATCGGGAAGAATAGGGGACATCATGGAAGTCAATGCCGTCAATATCGCCACTAGCGTTGTCCAGCAGCAGACTTATGCGGGCCGTTCTCCGACACAGTCGGTTGAGCGTTCGGGCCAGAATGACGAAGCCGTGAAGTCTTCCCGGGCACGCGAGGCTCAGGTTGTCAGCCGGGTGGAACAGGCGCAAGCCCAGCAGCAGGCGCAGCAAGCCCAGCGACAGGAACTTTCAGAACCGCCAAAACCGGTGGTCAATGCGCAAGGTCAGAAAACCGGTACCATCATCAACACGACTGCTTGAAACGAAACTCATCACCTTACTACCCTAGGAGCTTTCCAATGAACAAATCCGAATTGATCGAAGCGACTGCAAAAGCCGCCGACATTTCCAAGGCTGCTGCAGAGCGTGCCCTGTCCGCCATCATCGACGCCGTCGTCAAGGCGGTTGCCAAGGGCGATACTGTAACGCTGGTTGGTTTCGGCACCTTCAAGTCGGCCAAGCGCGCAGCGCGCACCGGCAAGAACCCGAAGACCGGCGAAGCGCTGAAGATCGCCGCGACCACCGTGCCGAAGTTCTCTGCGGGTACCGGCTTCAAAACCGCCGTCGCCGGCAAGAAAGCCGCCAAGAAGAAGTAATCCGGTTTTTTATGTTGCTCGAAAAAAGTCAGCCTGCAGGCTGACTTTTTTACGGTGTGTTCGGTGTGGCTCCGATAGCGGAAAGCCAGTCGGTCAGCCATGCTAGTGCGGCTTCAAGATGAGTGGCCGCAACCGGCGAAAGGGGTTCGCCGAGTTCGAAATGCTCCCCGCGAATGGCCAGGAGATCGCAGGGCGGCGGGGCGTCGTCGTGCAGGTCGACATAGACCTGCAACACCGACTCGGGCGTGAGCGCATGGGTGCTGAAGCTGGCATCGCGGGCCGGGATAAGTCGGCGGTGGCGGTACGGCGCCGAGGGATCATTGGCGTCGACGCTGGCGTCCACGAACAGCACCCGGTGGCGACCCAGCAGGTCGAGCGCATGCTCCACCTGCAACTGGAAATCGGTGAGGCACTCGATGCCGGGCAGGTTGAGCGCCTCGACGCGTTCGACGAACAGCGGGCCGAGCGCATCGTCGCCGCGGCTGGGATTGCCCCAGCCGAAAACCAGGATCGGCGCAGTCAATCTCTGCTGCAGACGCCGTGCATGTCGCGCGTCAGGCAATCGAGCACCTTGCCATCGGCGTCGATGAGGTCGACCACCAGCGGCATCTGGCCGAGGGCGTGGGTGGCGCAGGACAGGCAGGGGTCGAAGGCGCGGATGGCAACCTCGATGTGGTTGAGCAGGCCCTCGGTGAGTTCGTGCCCGTCGAGGTATTGCCGCGCCACGGCGCGGATCGCCTCGTTCATCGCCTGGTTGTTGTGGGTCGTCGATACGATCAGGTTGGCGCGCGTCACCTGGTCGTTTTCATCCACCTTGTAGTGGTGGATCAGCGTGCCGCGCGGTGCCTCGATCACGCCGATGCCGCGCTCCCCGCGCACGCCGGTGTTGACCAAGTCGGTGCCGACGATGTCTTCGTCGTGCAGCAGGTCCTTGATCGCTTCGGCCGCATGCAGCATCTCGATCATGCGCGTCCAGTGGTAGCTGAGCGTGGCGCCCGTTACCCCATTTGCGCTGCCGTTGTCGAAGGCCATGAAGGTCTGGCGCTCCTTGTCGGCCAACGGGGTGGCGATGAAGTCGCACTGGGTGACGCGGGTCAATGGGCCGACGCGGTACCAGCCCTCGTCGGAATTGCCAATCGCCTTGAAGAAGGGAAACTTCATGTAGCTCCACGACTTGACGTCCTCGGCAATCACCTCCCAGTAGCGGCGGTAGTCATGGTGATCGAACAGCGTGGTGCCGTCAGCGCGGCGGGCACGCAGGTCGCCGTCATAGAGGTCCATCGCGCCGTCGGCGCGCACCAGGCTCATGCTGTGCGCAGTGAAGCGGCCGAAGCTGTTGAACTGTTCAAGGTTGTTTTCGAACAGCCCCTGCACGATGCGCACCGCCTCGCGGCTCCAGGCGATCATCTGATAGACGTCCTTGAGCAGCGCCGCGCGTTCCTCCGCCGTCAGCGATTTGTTGACGCCGCCGGGGACCGAGCCGGTGCCATGCACGCGCTTGCCGGCCGTCATGCGGATCACTTCCTGGCCGTATTTGCGCAGCAGCACGCCTTTCCTGGCCAACTCGGGCGCCACAGCGACGACGCCGACGACGTTGCGCATCGCCATGTCGGAACCGAAGCCGAACAGCAGGTCGGGCGAGGCGAGGTAGTAGAAGTGCAGTGCATGCGACTGCAGAATCTGGCCATAGTGCATCAGGCGGCGGATCTTCTCGGCGGTCGGCGTCAGCGTGGCGCCAACGACCTGGTCGAGGGCCTTCGACGCGGCCAGATGGTGCGAAACCGGGCAGATGCCGCACAGGCGCTGCACCATCACCGGCACTTCCCAGTAGGGCCGACCCTCGATGAATTTCTCGAAGCCGCGGAACTCGACGATGTGCAGGCGCACCTGCTGGACATGGTTATCCTCGTCGAGCAGCAGGGTGACCTTGCCGTGACCTTCGACCCGCGATACCGGATCGATGGCGACGCGCTTCAGGTGTTCGGGGTGCGCGGCGGTTTCCAGTGCGAATGCCATGTTCGCCTTCCTAGTCGTAACGGATCAGCCCGTAGCCGAGATGCGGACTGCACCCGGCTACGAGGTCGGTGAGGAATTTCCAGATGGCGTCGCCGGACGGCGGGCAACCGGGCAGGAAGTAATCGACCTTCACCACCTCATGGATCGGGTGCACTTGGTTGAGCGGCAGCGGCAGTTCCGGGTCGTTGGGAATCTGCACCCCGCTCGCCAGGCCGGCTTCGGTGGCATATACGGCGGTGAGGATCTCGTGCAGCTGCAAATGGTTGCGCTGGGCCGGCAGCCCGCCATTCACCGCGCAGGCGCCCACGGCGACGAGAATCTTGCAGTTGGCGCGGAACTCGCGCAGCACATGCACATTCTCCGCGTTGCAAACGCCACCCTCGATCAGGCCGATGTCGCAGTGGCCGCAATGCTTGATGTCGGTCAGCGGCGAACGGTCAAATTCGACAATCTCCAGCAGGTCGAGCAGGCGTTCGTCGATGTCGAGCAGGGACATGTGGCAGCCGAAGCAGCCGGCCAGGCTGGTAGTGGCCACCTTGAGCTTGCGGGGGGCGTCCATCAGACTTCCTCCTGCGCCGCCGCAGCGGCTTCTGTGACCTGCGTCGCGATGGAAGTGGCATCGAAGCGACGCTGGCCGATGGGAACGCTGAAACCCTTCTTCTTCGTCAGGATCACGCCGACCGGGCAGACCTGCGCCGCCTTGTCGTCGAGTGAAAAGTCGGTGTCGGCAAGACGGCCCGATTCGGCATTGACCACCAGGTGTTTGGCGATGCCGCGACCGGAGAGGGCAAAAATGTTCTTGTGGTCGATGTCGCGGCTGACGCGCACGCACAACTCGCACAGGATGCAGCGGTTGAAATCGAGCAGCACTTCGGGATGGGAGGCATCCACCGGGCGGTCGGGGAAGAAGTGGTCGAAATGCGGCGACATCATGTCCAGCTCGTAGGCGGTGGCCTGCAGCACGCAATTGCCGCTCTTCTCGCAGCTCGGGCAAAAATGGTTGCCTTCGACGAACAGCAACTGGAGCAGGGTACGGCGCTTGTCGTCGAGTTCCGGCGTGCGGTTCTCGACCGTCATGTCCTTGCGCGCGGCGGTGACGCAGGCGGCGTTCAGGTGGCCGTTGGCCTTGACCGTGCACAGCTTGCACGAGCCGTGGCCGGTGAAGTCCGGATGCCAGCACAGGTGCGGGATGAACTTGCCGGCGGCACGGGCGGCTTCCATGATGGTCTGGCCGCGCGTGAAGGGGATCTCCTCGCCGTCGAGCAGGAAGGTGTCTTGGCTCATGTCGATTCCGAGTTGGACAAGTGGGCGCCGCTGTCATCGCGGCCCGTCATCTGGCGTGCCTGCGACAGCGCGGAGTCAAGGTCGAAAGCGGGCTCGAAATCGAGCGATTTCATGCGCCGCTGGTAGGCCGGGTAGAACTTGGTCAGGGTGTCGTGGATGGCGTTGGTGGCGGTGCTGCCCAGGCCGCAGTGGCTGGTACCCTGCATCAGGCGGTGCATCTTGAACAGCTCGTTGATATCGTAAACCGAGCCGTGGCCGGCGGCCAGCTTGTCCATCAGCCGGGCATTGACGGCCGTGCCGACGCGGCAGGGCGTGCAGAAACCGCAGGACTCGTGGGCGAAGAAGTGGCTGAAATGGCGCGCCATCTCCAGCATGTCGCGGCGCCGGTCGAACACCATGAAGGCGCCGCCGCTCGGCACATCCTCGAACGAGATGCGCCTGCCGAATTCCTCGGTAGTCAGGGTGATGCCGGAAGCGCCGGAAACCTGCACCGCATAGGTATTGGTGGCGCCGCAATCGGCCAGCACCTGGGCCACGGTGACGCCATAGGGATATTCGTAGACGCCGGGCCGGGCGCAGTCGCCGGAGACCGACAGCAGTTTGGTACCGGAGGACTTGGCCGTGCCTACCCCGGCGTACCACGCGCCGCCATGGACGGCGACCAGGCAGGCGTTGGCCAGCGTCTCGACGTTATTGACGTCGGTTGGCAGGCCGAGGAAACCCTTGACCGACAGTGACCAGGTGCGCAGTCGCGGCCGCCCCGGCTTGCCTTCGAGCGATTCGACCAGCGCCGAGCGCTCGCCGCACACGTAGGCGCCCGCGCCGTGGTGGATCTCGATGTCGAAGTCGAAGCCCGGCTGGCCGAGGATGTTGCGGCCCAGCAGACCAGCGGCCCGCCGCCGGTCGAGCACTGCCTGCAGCGTTTCCAGCATGTAGCGGTATTCGCCGCGCAGGTACACATAGCCGCGGCTGGCCTTGATGCTCCAGGCCGCGATGGTCATGCCCTCGAACACCTGGTCCGGATGGTCGGTGAGCAGGATGCGATCCTTGAACGTGCCGGGCTCGCCCTCGTCGGCGTTGCAGATCACGATGCGATCCGCGCCGGGCGAGTTGCGGCAGGCCTCCCACTTCTGGCCGGCTGGGAAGCCTGCGCCGCCGCGGCCGCGCAGGCCGGAGGTTTTCAGCTCGGCGATCATCGCCTCCGGGCCGCGTTCGATGGCGGCAAGCAGCGCCTGCCCCGGCACCAGGCCATGGTCTAACAGGCGGTCCTTGCGGCGCACCTGGCTGACCACGTTGAACCACTCGGCGGGCCAGTCGGACAGTGGCGTTCCGGTACAGATCAGATCGACCATCTGCTCGACGCCTTCCGCAGTCATGCGCGGGATGGCGCGGTAATTCACCAGCACCGCCGGGCCCTGATCGCACAGGCCGGTGCAGGACGTCGTATCGACGCTCACCAGCCCGTCTTCGGAAACGCGCCCCGGTTCCAGCCACAGGGCCTGGCACATCTGCAGCATCAGGTCCTGGTTGCCGAGCATGCGGTCGGTGATGTTGTCGCTCCACAGCACGCGATAGCGGCCGCGTGGTTCGATGTGGAAGAAGCTGTAGAAGCTCGCGGTACCCTCGACTTCGGCGCGCGACCAGCCGATGCCGGCGGCGATGGTCGTCAGGGTGTGCGGGGCGAGCCAGCCGAGCGCTTCCTGCGTTTCACGCAGGATCTGCATCAGCCGGGTGCCGTCGTTGCCATGGCGGGCCAGGACGGACAGGATGATGTCGTTTTCGTTCATGATTTCCTCATGCTGCACTGCGACATGCTTGCCAGCTTACCCTGATTGGCGCGAATTTTCTAGCGGCTGCGGGTAAATCTTGCCGTTAAGCCGATTATGGGGGCGACGTGTTGTCGGCAGCCAGACGGGGGCGCTGGCAAGGTCGTCCGCAGTCGGGCATCTCCGTCAGTGTGGTGGGCAGGAACCCTGCCATTGAAACCGTCGCGGCTATTGGCGTTGCGGTTGAGAGCACGGCGGGCCTCGTCGAAGGCATTGGCCGTCATGGCCAGGATATCAAAATCGTAAGTCTGCTGGCGAGCCTTTGCGAGCGCCTCCTCGCCATCGACGGCGGTGTCGGCCGGCTTGGGCATGACGCCGGGGCCCCGTTGTAGCGAAACGGTAAACCAGAAGGTGCTGCCCACCCCTGCCGTGCTGGCGGCGCCGACTTCTCCACTCATCAGGCCCACCAGACGTCGGGTCGGTCGTGTCGTCCAATCCCGATGGCGGGGTCACTGGCGATCCCGTCGTTCATGTGCGGTGATGGCAGTCTCCAGGCCGGTCAATGCGGCAATCATCATAGTCCGAATTCTGCCAAAGGTTGATGGCATGGGACCATTCCGCCAGCGCCGGCGCAGATTAGAATGGTGCCAGCCTGTTTGCCGGAGAACCGCCATGTGCCTTGCCATTCCTGCCCGTGTTGTCGAACTGCACGCCGACGAGATGGCCATCGTCGAACTGGCTGGCGTGCGCAAGCAAATCTCGCTGGCGATGGTCGACGATGTCGCGATCGGCGACTACGTGATCGTGCATGTCGGCTTTGCGCTCAGCAAGCTGGATGCCGAGGAAGCCGCCAAGTCGCTCGCCCTGTTCGCCGAGATTGGCGCAGCCCTGGCGACCGAGGATGCGCTGGCAGCGGGAAACCCCGCTTGAAATTCATCGACGAGTTCCGTGACGGCAAGCTCGCCCAAGGCCTCGCGGCGGCCATCGCGGCGGCGGTGCAGCCGCAGCGGCACTATGCCTTCATGGAGTTCTGCGGTGGCCATACCCACGCCATCTCTCGTTATGGCGTAATCGACCTGCTGCCGGCGAATCTGCGCATGGTGCATGGGCCGGGCTGCCCGGTGTGCGTGCTGCCGATCGGCCGGGTGGACATGGCGATTGCGCTGGCGGTCGAGCAGGGCGTGATCCTGTGTAGCTACGGCGATTGCCTGCGCGTGCCGGCTTCCGATGGATTGTCGCTGCTCAAGGCCCGCAGCTTTTCAGGTGCGCGGGGTGGCGACGTGCGCATGGTCTATTCGGCGTCCGACGCGCTGCAGATCGCCCGTGATAATCCGGCGCGGCAGGTGGTGTTCTTCGCCATCGGCTTCGAGACCACCACGCCGCCGACCGCCGTGGTGATCCGTCAGGCGGCGGTCGGGGGACTGAGGAATTTCAGCGTACTCAACAACCATGTGCTTACACCCGCGGCGATCAGCGCCATCCTCGACGCCCCGGACGTACATCTGGATGGTTTCGTTGGCCCGGCGCACGTGTCCACCGTGATCGGCAGCGCGCCCTACGAGCCTTTCGCCGCGCGCTACCGCAAGCCGGTGGTGATCGCCGGTTTCGAGCCGCTCGACGTCCTGCAGGCGATCCTCATGCTGGTGCGGCAGGTGAACGAGGGCCGCGCCGAGGTGGAGAACCAATTCACGCGCGCCGTGACGCGTGAAGGCAATCGCAAGGCGCAGGCACTGGTGGCGGATGTGTTCGCGTTGCGGCCGAGCTTCGAGTGGCGCGGACTGGGCAGCATCGAAAAGTCGGCGCTGGCGCTACGGCCTGAATATGCGGAATTCGACGCCGAGCGTCGTTTCGATCTCGCCTACCGCACGGTGCCCGACCACCAGGCCTGCGAGTGCGGGGCGATCCTGCGCGGCGTCAAGGAACCCCGCGCTTGCAAGATTTTCGGCACGGTATGTACGCCGGAAACCCCGGTTGGTTCCTGCATGGTGTCGTCGGAAGGCGCCTGCGCGGCGCATTACAGCTACGGGCGATTCCGGGCGTAACGCCGTCCCGCCAGCGCCGAGTTTTACCCCAACCACCGCCCATCCTCCAACTGTCGCGCCCGGCCGAGGGTGGCGAGGGTGGCGAGCAGTTCGGGGAGTCTTGATTTCCATTTTCCCTTGCCGGTGAAGCGTGTTGCCAGTTCGGTTTCGGATTGCGGCTGCGCGGTGAGCGTGTTCGCCAGCGCGGCCATTTGTTCGGGGAGTGTTTGGGGCCAGGCTTGCTGGCCGGGCGGCTGAGGTCGGGTCGGCGCCGCCTCGTCAGGCTGCACATTCCTCGGCAGCGCCAACCGCTCCCCGCCGCCCTGCGGTTGTTGAAACTCCGGCCGCAGCCAGCGAATCTGGCCTTCTGCCTCCTCGGCTGCGCGTGCGGCGTTGAGCAGCACCAGTCGTTCGAGGATGTGTTCGTCGCTGGGATCGTCGCTCCAGCCGTAGGCGTCGCGCACGGCGGCGTCGAGGTCGTCGTGCAGGCTTTTCAGCACCGCGACGAGGCCCTTGTCGTAAATCGCCTGTTCCTTCGCCGTCCTGCCGGAGCCGACTTTTTGCAGCACGTTGTAGAGGCCGGTCAGCGTCAGGTCGGCGTGTTGCGCCAGCACGCGCTTGCGGTGGGCGTCGAGTTGTTCCGCCAGGTCGCGGATGTGCGCCTGCTGTTCCGCAGTGGCGGCGGGGAAGGGAAATGCCTCGAATGAGCGCGATTTGACGTAAGTCGGATCGTTGCCAACGCCAAGCCAGCCTCCTGCGGCAGTTGCCCAGACGACATGTATGCGGCTGGAGAGAACGCCGAGTGCATAGGCATCGTCGAGGGCGATGGCGATCAGCTTGCTGTCCGGCAAGATGCTGGCGTTGAGGAACTGAAAGACGCGGTGCTTGGCGGTTTTGACGGTGGCGATGTAGCGCGGCAAGCCGGCGAGTGCAGGCCGTAAGTCTTCACGCGGTCGGCCAAATATCCACCAGTTATCACGTGGTTTCGGATCACGGTTTTTATCGCGCTCTGGTTTCACCGTATCGAGCACACGCTGATATATGGCCGGCCAGCGGCGGCGCACGGTATCTGCGTCGTGGCCGAACAGGTCGATGACGCTGACGCCGCGCGGCCGGTCGGTGAGATCGCGGCCATTGCGGTAGTCGAAGATCGGTGCGTCGGTTTCGAGTTTTGCCCGCTCGTCAGGAGTGACGATGAATCCCGCACCGTTTAATTTGACACCTTCGTGAGAAAGCATTTCGTTTGCGTGCAAGGCGTGCGCGGCGGCGACATTTGCGCCGATGGTGAGGTCAGCGTGAATCAGGCCGCGCTGTTCGGCGAGTTCCACTTCCAGCCCTTCGCCCTTGCCCTCGCGCTCGGCGACGACGTTGAGCAGACGGCCTTCGCCGCCGCCGGGCGCGACGACGGTCATGGCGATGCGCACTGCCGCGCCATCGGCGCTATCGACCCACGGGTGGTCGGGAATGGCGAAGTCGAGATGCACGCTCGCGTCGAGTGCGCCTTGCACGACGCGGCGGTTGAAGGTCTGGCGCAGGCTGTTGGTGGTGATGAAGCCGAAGCGCGCCAGCTTGCCCTGTGCGACCAGTTGCGCGGCGTGGTGCCACCAGAACATGACGAAATCGGCCGAGTCGGGCACCTGCTGCCAGGCCGCCCGCAGCGCTTCGACATATTCGTCACCCAGCGCGGCACGCATGCTCGCCGCGCCGATGAAGGGCGGATTGCCGACGACGACATCGGCTGCCGGCCACTCGGCTTGTCTTCCATCGGCGAGCACCGCGTCGCGGCATTCGATGTTGCGGAAATCCTTGAGGATCGGACTCGGCGGCAGGCCGCTGCCCTGCGTGCGGAAGTGCCATTGCAGGTAGCCGATCCACAGCACCAGTTCGGCAATGGCGGCGGCACGCGGGTTGAGTTCGAGGCCGAGGAACTGGTGCGGGTCGACCGTCAGCCCGGCCGCTTCGAGCAGCGATTGCGTCTCGCCGAGGTCGTGAATCTGGTTGAGCACTTCGCCTTCGAGGCGCTTCAAATGTTCCAGCGCGACGTAGAGGAAGTTGCCGCTGCCGCAGGCCGGGTCGAGCACGCGCAGATGGCAGAGGCGATGGTGGAAATGCCGCAGTTCGGCCACCGCTTCCTTGTGCTTGCCCTCGTTGGCGAGCAGCACCGCCGCGCCCTGCACGTAGGCCCATGCCTGCCGCAGCGGTTCGACCACGGTGGGCAACACCAGCCGCTCGACATAGGCGCGCGGCGTGTAGTGCGCGCCGAGGGCGTGGCGCTCCTGCTCGTCCAGCGCGCGTTCGAGCAGGGTGCCAAAGATGGCCGGCTCGACCTGCGTCCAGTCGGCTTTCGAGGCTTCGAGCAGCAGGCCGATTTGCGCCTTGGTGAGCGGCAGCACCTCGGGGTGCTTGAACAGCTTGCCGTTGAAGCGCGGCAGGGTCTGGCGCAGCACCACGGAAAAGCCGCCGCTGTCCATCTCCTGCCACAGGGCATGAACCAAGGGCACGAACTGCGTGGGATTGTCGGCGAGGCTGTCCAGCAGCTCGCTGAAGCTACCCTTGGGAATCAGTTGCACGTCCTCGGCGAACATGCTGAACAGGCAGCGGGTGAGGAAGCCGGCGACGGTTTCCGGATGATGCTTGCCCGCTTCGAGCGACCGGGCGAGTTCGGCCAGATGCGCGGCGATCTCGCGGGTGACCTTGGCGGACTGGCGCGTGGGATCGAGCGCCAGCGGGTCCAGCCACAGGGCGCGCAGGCGGGCGCGGATTTTCTCGTCGCGCAGGTCGGCCAGCCGCAGCCGGTGCGAGCGCGGATCGGGGAAGGGCACGTAGGTGCCGCCGCTGCGCGTGAATTCGGCATACAGCTCGATGACGTTGCCGACATCGACGACGATCACGAAGGGCGGCCGGCCTTCCTCGGCCGGCAGGGCGCGGGCGTAGCCTTCGGCTTGCGAGCGGGCGCGCAGCAGGGCATCGTCGAAGGTTTTTGCCGTCCCGCCAGCGCCGACTTTGCCAGCGTCGTCCCGCTGGCTTCGTTTGATTTTTTTGGCTTCGAGGACGAAGCAGCCGCGCCGGTAGCAGTCGATACGACCCGCGCTGGCGCCGCCATCCCCATGTCGAAACGTGATCGGCCGCTCGAACATGTAGTCGTGCTGATGCGTGGGCGGCTCGACCTCCAGCAACTGGCACAGGTCGATGACGAAGCTCTGCGCGGTGGCGAGTTCGGAGGCGCTAACGCCCTGCCAGCGGGCGATGAAGGATTCGATGGGGTTGCTCATGTCGCCGCGGCGCTGTCGTTCAGGCCGGCGCGATTAGTTCGCAGGCGATGCCGTGATAACGGCAACCCTGTGCCAGCCCCTGGTCGCAAGTGACGAGCGGTCGTTTCAGGCGGGCGGCGACGGCGGCATGCAGCGCATCGGGGGTGCGCAGGCCACTGCCATGAGCGGTGCAGAGTTGGGCGGCACGGTCGAAATCGGCGGCAAGGATATCGACAACAGGCAGATCGCCGCCGGCCACGATGGCATGCAGTCTGCCGAGCGCTTGCTGTGCGGTGGCTTCGTCGGTCTGGCCGGCGCGAATCTTGAATGCGGCGGCACTGGCGAATTCGGCCAGCGTCCAGCGACTGATGGCGATTCCCTGTTCCTTACGCAAGCGTGCGCGCGCTGCCAGACTCGCCGGTTCGGCAAAAAACAACGGGATCAGGGTGGACGTGTCGAGATAAACCGCCATCAATACTTTTCCAGCGCGCGCATCGTGACCACGCTGTTGTCTTGGGTAGTTTGTTGCGCATCGACAAAGGGTGCCAACGCGTCGATCCAGCGCGCATCGGTGGGTGAGGTTTGGCCTGCGACGACAATGCGCGCCACCGGGCGCCCGCGCCGCGTGATGACGACTTCTTCACCGTTCTGAACTTGATCGACGACGGCGGAAAGTTGCGCTTTGGTGGCGGCAAGGGTCATGGTCTGCATGGCAATCCCTTTCGTGACTATGTGACCATTTGATTGTAGCCGTTTAATGGCGCCAAGTGTGCTGTGCACCGTCCCGCCAGCGCCGAGTTTCAGTCGTCCCCGCCCCAACTGCTGCCGATCCACAGGCCAATTACCAACGGCAACAGCCAGCTGCCACGTTTTTCGACGACGACGGGCGGCGGCGCAACAACATATGGCGCGGGTGGTGGTTTGACGTAAGGCTGGTTGTTACGGATGCGCCAGCGGGCTTCGAGGCAAATCGACAGGAGTGCCAGCAGGACCAAGGGCAGGAGCGGAACGATGACAAGACACATAAACCCATAGGCGACCATCAGGGTGAATGCCGTCAGGCCACTGAATACCAAGCTGCCGGTCTGCGGACCATCGCCGAAATAGAACCTGATCCAGATGCTGATAAACCCCAGCCATGCCCAGCACCAGACGTGGGTGTCGAAGCGTTCGTTCCAAAACTCGCCGGCAGGCACTTCATCCTGTCGCAGGGCCAATGCCACGGCCGGGCCGGCCAACAAGACGACAACGAGAGCCAGGAGCGTAATCCAGACAAAAAGAACTTCCCACATCACCGGTCCCTTGCAATAGCTTTGACCAAGGATGGTATGCCCCGAGTGGCTCAAATACTGCGCCAGGGAGAAAGGTCGCCGTCTTGCCAGCGCCGACTTTTCATCGGTAGCGCGCGGCGGTTTTTTCCGCTTCCGCCGCCACGCGCTTTTTCAATGCTGCCGGCGCTTCGACGATGACGTTCGATCCGTGGCGCAGGATGTCCATCAACAGTTCGCGTTCGTCGGCGTAGGGAACGGTCAGGCGGTAGCCGCCATCGGGCAGCACTTCGCCGATCTGGTCGCGATGCCAGCGCTCGGCGCGTATCCAACGCGTGCGCTCGGGACTGAAGCGGAGGACGGCTTTCGCTTTCGGCTTGCCGGCGAAGATGCCGTAGGCGCTGGCGTAGTGGGCGTCCAGCGTCTTGTCGGCGATGTCGCGCGCCTTGTCCTTGAGCGGCTTGACGCGTTGGATGGCATCCACGGCAAAGCTGCGCAACGCGCCGCGCAGGTGGCACCAGGCGTCGAGATACCAGTTGTCGCGATAATGGATGATGCGCTGCGGCGAGACGATGCGCGTGTCGAGTGTGTCGCGGCCGCGATTCCATGCGTCGATCTCGATGCGGCGACGTTCCATCAGGGCGTGGGCGATGTCGCCGAAGTGGCGCGGTTCGATGCCGCGACGGTTGATGGTCAGCAGCTTGACGCGCCGGGCCACATCCGCCGCTCCATGGCCGCCACTGTCGAGCAGCGCGGTCAGCCGCGCCTGCAATGGCTTGATCTGGGCGGCCAGCAGGCCGGGTTCGATGTCGGCCAGCAGTTGCTGCGCCGCCAGCAGGGCGTGGATCTCGCTGGCGGAGAACCACAGGCCCGGCAGTTCGTAGGCCGGGCCAGCGACGTTGGCGGTTTCGAAGCGGTAGCCACCGGCCTCGCGATCCCAGACGATGGGTGCGTTGAGCCGGTCGCGCAGGTATTCCATGTCGCGCTTGAAGGTGGCGCGCGAGATGGCCAATTCGTCGAGGAAGGCTTGCAGCGGCACGACGCGTCGCTCGTGCAGCAGTTGGTCGATATGGTAGAAGCGTTCAGTGCGGTTCATGGGCGGGCAGTGTAACCGCGGAGAGGCTCAGATTCCGAGCCGATGAATCGCCGCGCGCTACGTCTAGAATCGCCACCATGCACGAAATGTCGCTGGTCGAAGGGGTACGCGAACTGATCGAAGCCGCAGCGGAACGCGAAGGCTTCGCCCGGGTATGCGGCGTGCGCGTCGAGATCGGCCAGTTGAGCGGTGTCGAGCGCGCGGCCTTCGAGTTCTGTTTCGACCTGGCGATGCGTGGCAGCATCATCGAAGGCGCGCGGCTGGAGATTGTCGCCACGCCCGGGCGGGGGCGCTGTGCGGCCTGTGGCAGGGAGGGCGCGCTGGCGGTGGTTTATGATCCATGCGAACATTGCGGCGAGTTTCCGGTGGCGGTGGTGGCCGGCACGGAAATGCGCGTCATCGACCTGGAAGTGGAGTAGAGACCATGTGCACGACTTGCGGCTGCGGCGAAGGCGAAACGAAAGTGGATGGGCAGGCTGTGACCGCGCAGACTCACACCCATGCCGATGGCACCACGCACAGCCATGCGTACGATCATGGTCACAACCACGGCTACCGACGTACCGTGCAGTTGGAACAGGACATCTTGGCCAAGAACAACACCTACGCGGCGGAGAACCGCAGCTTGTTTGCCGCGCGCGGCGTCTTTGCGCTGAACCTCGTTTCCAGCCCCGGTTCGGGCAAGACCACGCTGCTAGTGAAGACCATCGAGGCGTTGCAACATAAATTGGACGTCGCGGTGATCGAAGGCGACCAGCAGACCAGCCACGATGCCGAACGCATTCGCGCAGCCGGTGCCCCGGCCGTGCAGATCAATACCGGCAAGGGTTGTCACCTCGACGCCCACATGGTCGGCCATGCGCTGGAACAGCTAACGTTTGATCAGCCCGGCGTGCTGATGATCGAGAACGTCGGCAACCTCGTCTGCCCGGCCGCCTTCGACCTCGGCGAAGCGGGCAAGGTGGTGATCCTCTCCGTCACGGAGGGTGAAGACAAGCCGCTCAAGTATCCGGACATGTTCCGTGCCGCGCGGCTCATGCTGGTGAATAAGATCGACCTGCTGCCGCATGTGGATTTCGATGTCGAGCAGGCTATCGGCTACGCCCGCCGCATCAATCCGCTGCTGGAGGTGCTGCGCGTGTCGGCGACCACGGGAGAAGGGCTTGGGGATTGGCTGGCGTGGATCGAGAAGGGTGCCGCCGCAGCCCGTGGCTGAAGCGGCGCGGATCAGGGTCACGGGAGTCGTCCAGGGCGTCGGCTTTCGCCCTTTCGTCTGGCGCCTCGCGCAGGAACTGCAACTCGCCGGCTGGGTCAGGAACGATGCGGCCGGCGTCGAGATTCACGCCGAAGGTGCGGGACTTGACCGCTTTGTCGACCGTCTGAAAACCGAAGCTCCGCCGCTGGCGCGGGTAGATGCGGTGACGGTCGCCGCCGCCGGTCAGGCAGGCCATGCCGGTTTCACGATCTGCGACAGCGCGGGCGGCAGGGTCGGCACGGCCATCGGCCATGACACCGCGCCCTGCGCCGCTTGCCTCGCCGAATTGTTCGACCCGAAAAACCGACGCTGGCGACACGGCTTCATCACCTGTACGCATTGCGGGCCGCGCTATACCCTAACGCGCCACCTGCCCTACGACCGGCCGCAGACCAGCCTGGCCCCATTTCCGCTCTGTCCGGACTGCGCGCGCGAATACGCCGATCCGGCCGACCGGCGTTTTCATGCCGAGACGACCTGCTGCCCGAACTGTGGCCCGCAGTTGTCCCTGCTCAACGGCACGGGCAATGTGCTCGCCGGCGAGCCGATTGCCGCGACGCTGGCCTTGCTTCAGGCTGGCCGCATCGTTGCCATCAAGGGGTTGGGGGGCTTCCACCTCGCCTGCGATGCGCGCAATGCGCAGGCGGTGACGGAACTGCGCCAGCGTAAGCAGCGCGAGGAAAAGCCGTTTGCGGTGATGGTGGCCGACACGGAGGCTGCCGCCCGCCATGCAAAAGTCGGCGCTGGCGAGACGGCGTTGCTGGAAAGCCCGGAACGACCCATCGTGCTGCTGGAGCAGCTTATGGAGTTGCCAGGCGTCGCGCCAGCATTATCTGAAATCGGCCTGATGCTGCCGGCGACGCCGATCCAGCAGATGCTGTTCCACGACGCGCCGGAACTGGCGCTGGTGATGACCAGCGCCAACCCGCATGGCGAACCGCTGGTGATCGGCAACACCGAGGCGCTTGAACGGCTGGCGGGCATCGCGGCTGCCTTCCTGCTGCACGACCGCGACATCGTCGTGCGCTGCGACGACAGCGTGCGACGCGGCACCCAATTCATCCGCCGGGCGCGTGGTTACGTGCCGTGCGCGATCAAGCTGCCGGGCGCGGGTCCGTCGATATTGGCCGTCGGCGGCTGGTTCAAGAACACGGTGTGCGTGATGCGGGATGACGAGGCTTTCGTTTCGCAGCACATCGGCGACCTCGACAATGCTGCGGCCTGCGGTTTCTTCGAGGAAACTGTCGCTCACCTGCTGCACATCCTCGATGTAGAGCCCGAATGCGTCGCCCACGACCTGCACCCTGATTTCCACTCGTCGCGCTTCGCTGCCGGACTGGGGATTCCAGCCGTTGGGGTGCAGCACCACCACGCCCACATTGCCGCCGTCTGCGCCGAGCATGGCATCGAGGCGCCCGTGCTGGGTCTGGCCCTCGATGGCGTCGGATTGGGCAACGACGGCAGCGCCTGGGGCGGCGAGTTGCTACGGGTCGACGGGGCGCAGTGCGAACGCCTCGGCCATCTGGCGCCGCTGGGATTGCCCGGCGGCGACGTGGCGGCGCGCGAACCCTGGCGCATGGCAGCGGCGGCCCTGCATGTGCTGGGCCGGGGCGACGAGATTGCCCAGCGCTTCGCCGCCGAACCGGCCGCGGCGACCGTGGCGACCATGCTGGCGCGTGGCCTGAATTGTCCACCGACTTCGAGCGCCGGCCGGCTGTTCGATGCGGCGGCAGGGCTGCTCGACGTCCGTCGCCGGGCGAACTTCGAGGGGCAGGCGGCAATGCTGCTGGAAGGTCTGGCGGCGCGGCATGGTCCCCTCGCGCCGCTGGCAGGTGGCTGGCAAATCGTGGATGATCAACTTGATTTGCGCCCCTTGCTGGCGGCGCTGGTCGAGGCGCCGGATCGCCAGGTTGCCGCAGCGTTGTTCCATGCCACGCTGACGGCGGCGCTGGTCGACTGGGTGGTGCGGGCGGCGCAGCGTTGCGGCATCACCACGGTGGCTGTGGCGGGCGGCTGCCTGCTCAACCGACTGCTGGCGACCGGGTTGCGCGAGGCCCTGCCGCGCCATGGCCTGCGTTTCGTTACGGCGCAGCGCCTGCCACCGAACGATGGTGGCTTGTCGCTCGGCCAGGCCTGGGTGGCGCGGCTTACTCGAACCAGGCCAGCTTGTCCTTGAGGCGGACGACTTCGCCGACGATGATCAGCGTCGGCGCTTTGAGTTGTGCGGCCTCGGCCAGTGCCGGCAGGGTCGCCAGCGTGCCAGTGACGGTGCGCTGGTTCGGCGTGGTGCCCTGCTGGACGATGGCGGCTGGCCAGTTCGGCGGCAGGCCATGGGCGATCATCTGCTCGCACAGGTAAGGCAGGCCGTGCAGGCCCATGTACACGATCACCGTCTGGCGGCGGCGGGCGAGGCCCGGCCAGTCGAGGTTCATGCTGCCGTCCTTGAGGTGGCCGGTAACGAAGACGCAGGCCTGCGCGTAGTTGCGGTGGGTGAGCGGAATGCCGGCATAGGCGGCGACGCCGGCCGCCGCGGTGACGCCCGGCACCACCTCGAAGGGCACGCCGTTTTCGCGCAGGGTCTCGACTTCCTCGCCGCCGCGCCCGAAGGTGTAGGGGTCGCCACCCTTGAGGCGCACCACGCTGCGGTTCGTGCGGGCGAGCCTGACCAGCAACTGGTTGAGTTCCTCCTGCGGCACGGTATGGTGGCCGCGCTGCTTGCCGGCATAGATGCGTTCGGCCACCGGGTTGGCGAGTTCGAGGATCGCATCGGACACCAGTTGATCATAGACCAGCACGTCCGCTGCGCCGATCAGGCGCAGGGCGCGCAGGGTCAACAGTTCGGGATCGCCGGGGCCGGCGCCGACCAGGTAAACAGTACCGGGCTGGGCATTGCCGCGCGTGGGAAGTGTCTCGGGCAGGAGGTTCATGGTCTCGGTCGGGAGCGGGCGAACGCCAGGAAACGGGCCGGCCAGTCGCAGCCGGCGACGCCGCGCAGGTGCGTGTAGGACGCTAGCAGGTTGTGCAGCACGATACCATCGTGCCGACTGTCGATGCCGTGGCCGCGCTTCACGATGTAGGCATAGCGGGTGTCGGCGGGCAGGCCGCGAATGTCGGAGTAGTGGAATTCGTGGGCGTGGATGGGCTGTGAAAACTCGGTGCTGGCAGGACGGCACCAAGGATGTTCTTCTGTGGCGTCGAGGATGACGTAGCCGCGTCCGACCGGCTTGGGCTGCATGACGATCTCGCCCGGAATGGCACCAACCATGGGACAAGTCTTATCGCCCCAGGTGATCGACTGGGCGAGGTACATCAGCCCGCCGCATTCGGCGTAGGTCGGCAGGCCGGCTCCGACCTTGCCGCGGATGTCGGCCCGCAGGGCGGTATTGGCGGATAGCTCGTCGAGGAAGGATTCGGGGAAACCGCCGCCGATGAACAGCGCATCGCAGGTGGGCAGGGCGGCATCGTGCAGGGTATCGAAGGGCACCAGTTTGGCACCGGCGGCAGCCAGGGCATCGAGATCGTCGCTGTAGTAGAAGCCGAAGGCGGCATCGCGAGCAATGGCGATGCGTAGGCGCGGCCCGGCGACCTCTGCTGGAAAAGTCGGCTCTGGCAGCACGGTGTCCGTGGCGGTGACGGCGAGCAGGCGGTCGAGGTCGACCTGGCGTGCGACCTGCGTGGCGATGCCGGCGATCAGTTGTTCGGCATGGGCGACCTCATTCGCCGGCATCAGGCCGAGGTGGCGTTCGACCAGCGCGAGTTGCGCATCCTCCTGCACGGCGCCGAGCACCGGCACGTCGGTGTAGTGCTCGATCACGGCGCGCAGCTTGGCCTCGTGGCGGCTGCCCCCGAGTCGGTTGAGGATCACCCCGGCGATGCGGATGTCGCGCTCGAAGGCCTGATAACCGAGGATCAGCGGCGCGATGCCGCGCGTCATGCCGCGCGCGTCGAGCACCAGGATGACGGGCAGAGAAAGCAGGCGGGCGAGGGCAGCATTGCTGTTGGCGCCGTCGAGCGCCAACCCGTCGTAGAGCCCCTTGTTACCCTCGACCAAGCAGACATCCGCGTCATGGCCGTACGCGAACTGGGCGCGGAGCTCGTCGTGCGGCGACAGGAAAAAGTCGAGGTTGCGGCAGGACCGGCCGGCCGCGGCGGAGAGCCAGAGCGGATCAATGTAGTCTGGCCCCTTCTTGAAGGGTTGCACCGTCCGGCCGCGCGCCCGCAAGGCGGCGACCAGGCCGATGCTCAGGGTGGTCTTGCCGGAGGATTTGTGCGCGGCTGAAACGAGAAAACGATGCATGCCCTACCGAAGCTGTCGTGCGCCGTTCAGTCGAGCATGTGCCCGGAGTTTTCCAGCTTCTGGATGTCGTCCTCGGGCAGGAACTTCAGCACGCGCACGCCGATGGCGGTGGCGGTAAAGGCGATGCCGATGCCGCCGAAGCCGAGCAGGATTTCCGGCAGGCTGGGCGTGTAGTGGTCGATTTTGCCATCCATGAAACTGCTCGAGACTTCCATGCCGGGAAAAATGTCGAGCGGGAAAACCTGCGCGCCGATGATGAAGACGTAGAGCAGGCTGAACGCACCGACAAGGACCAAGCTGGCGGCGGCGAACACCGAGCCGGACCGGTTGCTGAACGCGGGAGCATAGAGCAGCAGCAAGGGCAGGAGGGTACCGAGCAGCACGTAACCACCCCAGAACAGCACCGTGAATGCGCCGCCGGAGAGCAGGATGAAATGCTCGAAGGCGGTCTGCTTCGCGAAATAGAGGTTGGTCAGGTGATAGACGATGACGAAATAGAACACTGCGGCAACGAAGGTGCCGAGCAGGTTCTTCATGCGCGCGCGAATCTGCGGGTGGAGTTGCTTGTCGTTCCAGGAGAACATGGCCTTCTGCACGATCATGAACACCGCCAGCCCCCAGGCGAAGGACATGATGATGAACATCGGCGCCAGCATGGCGGACTGGTAGGCCTGGCGGGCGACCAGGAAGCCGAAGATCGAACCCGTGCCGGTCGTCAACAGGATGCGCCAGATGAAGGCGGCCAGGCCGGCGGGCTTGGAGTAGGGGTTCATCTTGCGATCCATCAGCGTCCACATGTAGATGCCGACGATGGCGAAGAAGCCGGGATAGAGGATGGTGTTCCAGCCGAACATCGAGGTGATGTTGAGGTGCGTCATGGCCACGATCATGCGGTCGGCGCGGCCGAGGTCGAGCATGACGATGATCAGGCCGGCGGCCAGCATGGCCAGTGCCAGCAGGCCGGACAGCGGCGCCCGCGCCTTGTAGAGCGTCTTGCCGAACACCGAGCCGATTGAGGCGACGTTGAGCACGCCCGAGGCGGCGACGACGAGGAAAATGGCGAAGACGTGCGGCATGCCCCAGACCACCTGGTTGTTCATGCCGGTGACGACGTGGCCGGAGTGTTCCATGTAGAGCGCCGCACCGAGGCCGACGGCAGTGATCAGGCTGCCGATGACGGCGAGCAGGTAGAAGAGGTTTTCTTCGAACAGGCTATTCTCTTCGAGATGCATGGCGGTCAGATCCCCTGGTAACGGACGCCGAGGCCGAGCTTGAGGTCGGCACGCACCTGCGTGCTGGCTTCGTTGGCGAGGCGCCGCGCGATGTCGCTGTTCGGGTCGTTGAGGTCACCGAAGGTCATCGCCCCTTCCGGGCAGGCTTCGACGCAGGCCGGCTTGAGGCCCCGGTCAACGCGCTGCACGCAGAAGGTGCAGGACTCGACGCAGCCCATGCCGCGCGGTACCTGCGGGTTCTGTTCGGTCAGCGGCTGATGGACGAAGGAGCGCGCCTTGTAGGGGCAGGCCATCATGCAATAGCGGCAGCCGATGCAGATGTGGCGGTCGACCAGCACGATGCCGTCGGCGCGCTTCATCGAGGCACCGGTGGGACAGACATCGACGCAGGGCGGCTTTTCGCAGTGCTGGCACATCATCGGCAGCGAGTGCTGGCGGCCGCTCTGCGGGTCCTTGAGATCGATCTTGCGAATCCACTGCGAGCCCTGGCGTGCGTCCTGGACGGTCTCGTTGATACCGTTTTCGGTGTTGCAGGCCTGCACGCATTCGTCGCAGCCGCTGGCGCACTTGGTGGTGTCGATCAGCATGCCCCAGCGCACTTTGCTGGATGCCCCGGCTGACGGTGCACTGGCCTGCGACACCTCGATCAGATGGAGGCCTGGGGCCAATGCAACCGCACCGAGGCTGGCCGCACCGACGGCAGTGGCTGCGATGAAGTTGCGGCGAGATGGATTGTTAATGCGGTTTTGCGGCGCACTCATGGTTTGACTCCCGTCGCGGCATGCTGGTTGCCGGCCTTGGGCTGGTGGCAGTCCCAGCAGTCGAGCTTGACGGCCACGTAACTATGGCATTGCTGGCAGAAGCCATCCTGGCCGGTGACGGTGCCGCTGGTCTTGCCGGCATGGCAATTGATGCATTCGTTGAGGCTGGCCGCTTCGCCGCGGATGCCCTGACGCAGGGTGCGGTCGCGCTGGTGCTTGAGCATCTCCATGTGGTTCTTGCGCATCTCCGCCGCCGGTGCGATGCACTGGCCGGGGTTTTCGATCCTGATGACCGGCTTCGGCGCGCCGGCGAGGGCGAGCACTGAAGTCAGCGCAAGCAGCAGCGCAAGCGCGACAGCTTTCATTTACTCGCCCAGGCCCATCTGGATGTAGCCGGTCGGACAAACGTCATGACAGATGTGGCATCCGATGCATTTGTCGTAGTCGGTGGCGACGTAGCGGCCGGTGGTCGCCTCGGTCTTCTTGACCTTGTAGACCGCCGTCTGCGGGCAATACACCACGCAGTTGTCGCACTCGAAGCACAGGCCGCAGCTCATGCAGCGCTTGGCCTCGGCGACGGCCTGCTTGTCGTCGAGCGGATCGAGACGTTCCTCGAAGTTGCCGAGGGCGGAGTCCTTGGTCAGGTGCGTGATATGGCGCTTGTTGCGGGCGTTGTACTGGAAGTGGCCGAGGAACAGCTCGTCATGGGGGATGACGTAACGCTCGGAGCGGTTGTCGTAGTTGTGCACTGCGCCTTTGGTGGCATCGGTGCCGCGCAGGGGTTCGTCGATCTTTTCAAGCGAAACACCCTTCTCGACGTACTTGCGCATCAGGTCGAAGACGTGCACGTCGACCTTGGGGCGACGGCCGGCTTCGCTGCCGGCCAGGAACTGGTCGATGCCGTCGGCGGCAATGGCGCCGTGGCCGATGGCAGTGGTCAGCAGATGGGGACGCAACACGTCGCCGCCGGCAAACACGCCCGGCTTGCCTTGTACCTGGTAGTTACGGTCGGCGCTGACGGCGCCCTTGCCGTTGTTGAATTCTTCCAGCCCGGCCAAATCGACCATCTGGCCGATGGCGGAGACGATCAGGTCGGCGGGCAGATCCTTCTCGGTGCCTTCGATCGGCTTGATGTCGAGTTTGCCGCCGACCATTTTCGCCTCGCATTGCTTGACGCGTAACGCGGTAGCGCGGCCATCGGCACCCTTCACCACGGCGACGGGCATCCAGCCGCCCATGATCTCGATGCCTTCGGACTGGGCATGCTCCAGTTCCTGTTTGCTGGCGGTCATGAAGACCGAGGTCAACACGACCTCGGCGCCTTTGCGCATCGAGATGTCGGCAACGTCCTGGGCAAGCTGGCCGGCAATGGCAGCTTCCCAGTCGGTGGGCTTGGCACTGTCGATATGACCGAGGCGGCGGGCGACGGTGGCGACGTCCATCGAAGTATCGCCGCCGCCGACGACGACGACGCGATGGCCGACGGTTTGCAGGCGACCATCGTTGAAGGCCTTGAGGAAGGCGGTGGCGGTGACGACGTTGGAAACGTTATCCGCACCCTCGGCCGGCAGGGCACGACCGCCCTGGGCGCCGAGGCCGAGGAAGACGGCATCGTAGTCCTGGCGAACCTGCTCCATGCTGATGTCGACACCGACCTTGCACTTGAGCTTCACCTCGACGCCGAGGTTGAGGATGCGCTGGATCTCGGCATCGAGCACGTCACGCGGAGTGCGATAGCCCGGAATGCCGTAGCGCATCATGCCGCCGAGGTACTCATGGTCGTCGAAGATGGTCACCGAGTGGCCCTTGAGGGCGAGCTGGTAGGCCACCGACAGGCCGGCCGGGCCGCCGCCCAGCACGGCGACTTTTTTGCCGGTCTGTGTGGCGGGCTGGTTGAATTGCAGGTTGTTCTTGATCGCGTACTCGCCAAGGAAGTGCTCGACCGAGTTGATGCCGACGTGGTCTTCCACCTGATTGCGGTTGCAGCCGGTCTCGCAGGGCGCCGGGCAGACGCGGCCCATCACGGCGGGCAGCGGGTTGGCTTCGGTGAGGCGGCGCCAGGCATATTCCTGCCACGGCATGACCGGCTTGCCATCGGCACCGACGGGAGGCTTCTCGATGCCGCGCACGATGTTCAGGTAGCCACGGATGTCTTCGCCGGAGGGGCAGGAACCCTGGCAGGGCGGCGTCGACTGGATATAGGTCGGGCACTTGTGCGTCCAGCTGGCCTGGAAGATCTGGTCCTGCAGGCGCTTGAATTTCTGCGGCTCGCCATCCTTGTAGCGGCGGAAGGTCAGTTTTTCGCTTTGGGTTTCGGCCATCGTGGTATTGGCTGACATTGTCTTCTCCGTAATCGTTATTTGAATGTTATTGCTCGTCGCCGAGGCGAATGGCGGTACTCACCAGCTGGTGCACGCCGCCGACCATGCGCATGTTGAAGCCGTAATACGGAAGTACTTTCGAGAACTGGGCCTTGCAGATGGCGCAAATGGTGGCCATGAAATTGACGCCGTGCTGTTCCTGGACCTGCTTGAGCGCTTCCATGCGCGGGAAGGCGCCCTTGACGCGTAGTTCGAGCAGATCGTCGGTGAGCACGCCGCCGCCGCCGCCGCAGCAGAAGGTCTTTTCGCGCACGGTGTCCGGTGCCATGTCGACGTACTTGTTGGCGACGGCCTTGATGATGCTGCGCGGGATGTCGAACTGGCCGCCGGGCCGGTCGCCCATGCGCGAGGCGCGCGCCACGTTGCAGGAGTCGTGGAAGGTGATGATGCGGCTGTCGTTGGCTTCTTTGTCGAACTTGAGGCGGCCCTGCTGGATCAGATCCCAGGTAAATTCGCAGATGTGCGAGGGTTCCTTGTAGCGCGGGTCGAGCTGCTTCTGCAGTTCCACCGAGAAGGGGTCAGTGCCGTTGTTGCCGATCCCGGTCAGTGTGTTCCAGAAGGCGTAGGCGACGCGCCAGGCGTGGCCACATTCACCGACCACGATGCGTTTCACGCCCAGTTCCAGCGCCTGCTCGCGGATGCGCATGGCGACCTTGCGCATCATGGCGTAGTCGCCGTTGAACAGGCCGAAGTTGCCGGCCTCGGACGCATAGGAGGAGAGCGTCCAGGAAATGCCGGCAGCGTGGAACACCTTGCCATAGCCGATCAGGCTTTCGATGTGCGGTTCGGCGAAGAAGTCGGCCGAGGGTGTCACCAGCAGCACTTCGGCACCCTGCACGTCGAGCGGGTATTTGACATCGACGCCGGTGTCGTCCTTGACGTCCTCTTCCAAACCTTCCAGCGTGTTTTCCAGCGCGGGGCCGGGCAGGCCGAGGTTGTTGCCGATCTTGTGAACCTTGCCGAGAATTTCGTTCGAGTATTTCTGGCCGTGGCCGATCGAGTCCATGATGTGGCGCGCCGCCATCGTCACTTCGGCGGTGTCGATGCCGTAGGGGCAGAACACCGAGCAGCGACGGCATTCCGAGCACTGCCAGAAGTAGGAGAACCACTCGTCGAGCACTTCGCGCGTCATGTCGCGCGCGCCGACCAGTTTCGGGAACAGCTTGCCGGGCAGGGTGAAGTAGCGGCGATAGACGCTGCGCATCAGTTCCTGGCGGGCGACGGGCATGTTCTTCGGGTCGCCGGTGCCGATGAAATAATGGCACTTGTCGGTGCAGGCACCGCAATGCACACAGGAATCCATGAACACCCGCAGCGAACGGTATTTGCCGAGCAACTCGCCGAACTTCTCGATGGCTTTTGCTTCCCAGTTGTCGACCAGTTGGCCGGGCAGGCCGATGCCTTCCTGTACCTTCTCGCTGGCGACATAGGGTTTGGAGTGTGCCATTGAGCCGGGCACCAGCGCCGGTACGCTGGGAAACTCGCGAAACTCGGGAACCTTGAACTCGGGCGCGGCCATCTCAGTTCTTCTCGATCTGGGCGACCCACGGCGCCAGGCGGCGAACTTCGCGGGGGTTGTCGGTCTGGTTGCGGGTGGGGCTGAAGAACACGCCCGGCGCATGCAGCAGCTTGCTGAACGGGAAGATGATCATCAGCAGCGCAACCAGCAGCAGGTGGACGAACAGGGCCGGGTGGGCTGGCAGCGGCTGTAAGTCGAAGCTCATCAGGCCCTTGAAGAAGGCCTTCACGCCGACGATGTCGGTGTGCATCACGAATTTCATGCCCAGTCCGGTGAGACCGATGGCTAGCAGCATGGCGAGCATCAGGTGATCGGAGGGGGTGGAGATGTAGCGGATGCGCTCGACCAGAAAGCGCCGCGCCCACAGGCCGGCGAGGCCGGCGACCATTATGAAGCCGGCGTAGGTGCCGAAGGGCTGGATGAACACGACCCAGCCCCACACCGGTTCGATGAAATAGCGCAGGTGGCGCAATGCCACCAGCAACAGGCCGACGTGGAACAGCCAGCCGAACAGCCAGATCCACAGGTTGCCCTTGAACAGGCTTTCGAAGAACACCACTTCGCGGGCGACGCGGAAGAAGACGCGGCCGCCGGTGGTCGGTGCCGGCGTGGTCGGGATCGACAGAGGTGCCGGCGTGCGGGCGAACTCATAGATCCTGTAGCCCAGGCCACCGACAAACACGACGAAGGCAAAGTAGAACAGGATCGCGAAAAACATTGTCATCGGCTGAGCACCACGGCGAACACGGAGGTCAAACGGTCATTACGGTTGCAAGCACCCTGAGATGTGGCGCGGAGCCCATCTGGCAGGAGTTGCAAAAAGTCGGCGCTGGCGGGACGGCATCCATGTCGTCCCGCCGGTGCGACGGGTCTTGCCGCAGAATCAGACGCAGCCGGTCGGCTTCGGCAGCCCGGCGATCTTGCACGCCTGTTTGGCCGGGCCGTAGGGGAACAGTTCGTAGAGGTACTGGCTGTTGCCCTTTTCCGGTCCCAGCTTCTTGCCGATGGCCTTGGTCAGCACACGCACGGCCGGGGCGATCTGGAACTCGTTGTAGTAGTCACGCAGGAAGTTGATGACTTCCCAGTGCTGCTCGGTCATGTTTACGCCTTCCTGCTGCGCCAGGTAGCCGGCGACTTCTTCGTTCCACTCGGCGAGGTTGAGCAGATAGCCTTCTTCGTCGGTTTCGTAGGACTTGCCGTTCAGTTCGATACCCATGTTTTCTTCTCCCAGTGATGATTGATTGTGGATTGTCTACTGTATTACAGCCAGGATTGGCAGGTCTTGTATTCGGCGACGAGGTCGACGAAACCACCGTAATCGACGGTGGTGACACCGTCGATTACGCGGTCGGCAATGCCGCGTGCTTCGAGGTCTTGTGTCAGGGCGTAGAACTTGAACTTGCCCTGGGCAGCGCTGATTTTGGCTTCGGTGGCGCCGCCCCTGGCGGCGGCATAAACGCCATCTTCGATCAGCAGGATGGCACCTTCACCGGTCTTGAGGGCCGAGTCGAAGGCCGGCCGGTCGTAGGGGGACTTGTTGATGATATGCAGCATGTTGGTTTCCTCAGAACGACAGGACGACGTCCTGCGCCTCCATCAGTTTGCCCAGTTCGGCGCGGGAGAATACTTCGACCGGCAAGGCCAGATCGTCCGTGGTGAGACCACGCTCGGTCAGGGATTCCTGGTCGACGTAGATCTTGGTGACGTCATAGTCCTCAAGTGCGCCGAAAGTCTTCTCGAAGGCCTTGACCTCGATGCCCTTGGTCTGGTGGCCTTTCTTGAGCTGGAACACGCCATCGTCGAGGAAGGCCATCGACACATCCTGCTCGAAGGCAGCGGCGATCAACACGACTTCGAGCGATTCCCAGGCGTAGATGGTGCCGTAGGGGGCCTTGCGGTTGACGAACATGAATTGCTTGGTAGTCATTGGCTCGTCTCCCTCAATCGCCGAATACGACCAGACGGTCGGACTGGATGCCGGCTTCGACCAATTGACCGAGGCCGGAAATGCGGAAGCCGGCGGCCAGGTTGGTGGCGTCCTTGCCATTGCGCTTCATTTCACCTTCATCGACGATGCCGCGCCGCTGGGCCGCAGCAACGCAGACCACCATGTCGAGGTTGTGCTCCTCGGCCAGCTTGGACCAGCGGTTGACGATGTTGCGGTCGTCCTGCGGCGGGGTGGTGAGGCGCGTGGCGTTGTTGACGCCATCATGATAAAAGAAGACGCGAAACACCTCGTGGCCCTTGGCCAGCACCGCCTTGGTGAACTGGTAGGCGGTGTCGGAGGCCTGGTGGGTGTAGGGGCCTTCGTTAACCAGAATGGAAAACTTCATCTTGAGCGATCCTCAGAAACGGATGTGGGCCGACGCGTTCAGGTTGTAGCGGCTGCCGCGCCAGTCGTCAATCATGTACTTGGTGAAGGGCAGGCCGGTTTTTTCGAAGAAACGGGGCCAACCGATGCGGTCGATCCAGTCAGCCATGCGCTCCCACGGACGGGCGTCGGTCTTGTAGGCCATGAGGATGCGCTTGACGACTTCGTTGACCTCGGGCCAGCGCGGCGCATTGTTGGGCAGGCCGGAGGCGACCATCTTGTGGAAGGTGGGCTTGCTGCGGGCATTGGAGTTCTTGCCGCCGACCCAGATGGCCAGCTTGGAGAACTCGGGATCGTTGATCTGCATGGGCGGGCAGGGGGGGTAGCAGGCGCCGCAGCAGATGCACTTCTTCTCATCGACTTCCAGCGAGGGCTTGCCATTCACCAGTGCGGGGCGGATGGCAGCGACCGGGCAACGGGCGACCACGGCGGGGCGCTCGCAGACGTTGGCGACGAGGTCGTGGTTGATCTTCGGCGGCTTGGTGTGCTGGATGACGATGGCGATGTCGGCCTGGCCGCCGCAGTTGATCTCGCAGCAGGACGTCGAGAGGCGCACGCGGTTGGGCATTTCCTCGTTCTTGAACTCGTCATAGAGCGCATCCATCATCGACTTGACTACGCCGGAGGCATCGGTGCCGGGGATGTCGCAGTGCAGCCAACCCTGCGTGTGGGCGACCATCGAGACCGAGTTGCCGGTGCCACCGACCGGGAAACCGTTCTTCTCCAGTTCGGCGATCAGCGGGGCCACCTTGGCTTCGTCGGAAACGATGTACTCGATGTTGGAGCGGATGGTGAAGCGGACGCGGCCTTCGGCGAACTGGTCGGCGATGTCGCACAGCTTGCGAATGGTGAATACGTCCATCTGGCGCTGCGTGCCGGCACGCACCGACCAGACCTGGTCGCCGCTATTCGATACGTGGTGCAGGACGCCGGGACGCGGACGGTCGTGGTACTTCCAGTTGCCGTAGTTGGCGGCCAGCGTCGGGTGGAGGAATTTCTTGTTGTCGAGAAAGTGCTCGACGGGCCTGCGCATTTGAGGTTGTGCCATGAGTCGTCTCCGCAATAATTGTTATGAATGGTCGCTATTCGAATAGGGTCATCAGCCTGGCCGGACGCCGGACTCCCTGGGGAATCCGGCCAGCCGTGGGCTGGGCCAAACCTAGGCTGCCGCTTTCTTAGCGTTGATTTTGGCGACTTCCTCGTCCCAACCATCGGTGCGCACATAGGGGTTCATGCGCGGGTTGTTCACCATGTTGGCATCGATATCCACGCCGATGCCTTCGAGGAAGTTGACCAGGCCGATGCGCTCGATCATTTCGCCGGTCCGCTCATGCTCCAGCGCGTTTTCGGCGAAGAAGTCGATGATGTTCTGGGCCAGTTCGACGAGTTGCTCGTAGTCCTCTTCCTTCTTGAGATCAACGAAGGGAACGATCACCGTGCCCATGGTGGCACCGATCTTGAGGTGGCTGTGGCCGCCGACGAGGATGGTGGCGCCCTTGTCATTGCCCGGAGCGAGTGCGCCGGTCATGACGTTGATGCAGTGCATGCAGCGCACGCAATCCTTGTTGTCGATTTCCAGCGACTGGCTGTCGTTTACTGCGACGGACGAAATGTGGGCATCCGAGCGGACATCCTTGCTGTCCTTGATCTGGATGGCGCGCGTCGGGCACATGCTGACGACGTCATTGATCAGTTCGTTCATGCCGTGCTTGGCGAACCACTGCTTGGCGAGCGCTGCATCGGTCTTCATGTTGTCGCGCCAGGTGCCGATCACGGCCATGTCGGCACGCTGGATCGAGTTCATGCAATCGTTGCCGCAGCCGGAGAACTTGAACTTGAACTTGTAGGGCAGGGCGGGACGGTGAATGTCGTCGAGGAACTGGTTGATGACCTTCTGGTGCGCCATGGCTTCGTCGTAGCAGGACTGCTCGCAGCGGGCGGCACCGACACAGGACATCGCGGTGCGCACGGCCGGACCGGCGCCACCCATGTCGAAGCCCATCTCGTTGATTTCATCCCAGGCCTTCTGCACGTTCTCGGTGGTGCAGCCCTGGAACATGATGTCGCCGGACTGGCCGTGCAGGGCGATCAGGCCGGAGCCATGCTTTTCCCAGATGTCGCAGAACTTACGCAGGGTGTCGGTATCGTAGTGCATGCCGGGGGGTGGCATGATGCGGATGGTGTGGAACTCGGCTGCATCCGAGAACTTTGGTGCACCGTTTTCATCCTTGATTTCGGTGAAGCGCGGGATGACGCCGCCGCCGTAGCCGAACACGCCGACCGTGCCGCCTTTCCAGTAGCCCTTCTTGGTTTCGTAGGAATGTTCCAGGTGGCCGAGCAGGTCGACTACGTAATCCTTGTCTTGAGCAAGACGCTTGAGGCCCGTCACGAAGCTCGGCCAGGGGCCGCTCTCGAGTTGGTCGAGCATTGGGGTTGCATGGGGCTTTTTGGCCATGTTGTCTCCTCCGGTCAGCAGTTGGGGAGCAAAGCGCGCGACGCACGCCTGTTCCCGGAATTTTTGCCATTATCAGGTTGGCGCTTGTCTGCGCGCCATACCTCCATCGGATAGATTACCCTCCTTACATGGGGTAGCGATACCTACCCGAAAGGAGTATGCAGGTTTCCTCCCATCCGGTAATGGTCTTGTAAGGCCCGGAATGCGATAGTCTGCCCACCTCAAACTAGCAGCACTACTTACCAGGCCCGCAGACTGTGGACACCATCACCTCCCTCGACAAGTTTCGCGTGCCGGTCGGCAATCAGGAAATCGAACTGCAGCAGATCGAGTTTGCTGCCGGAGGTATCCCGCAGTTGCGCGTGCGCATCCGCGAACACCGGCGCTTCACCATTTTCGATATCGATCCGGTGACCGCCGGCCACTGGGCGACCATGATGGCCAACTGGTCGCGCCAGCAGCTCGAGCGCTCGCCGGAAGCGCCGGAGTGACCATGCCAGCGACGATGGAGCCGGACATGGTCGACCTGCAGTTCGTCCTGTCGGGGCGGGCGATCCCTACTGACTATGCCGATCTACTATGCGGTGCGGTGCAGCGGGTGCTGCCCTGGCTGGCGAGCGAAACGACTGCCGGCATCCATCCCGTTTCCGGCCTGAGTCCGGCCGCGGAAGGTTGGTATCTGTCGCGGCGTGCCCGGCTGACCCTGCGCCTCCCGCGCGGGCGCCTTGCGGATGCGACTGTATTGACGGGGAGCCACCTACAACTGCTCGATCATGTTGTGGAAGTGGGGGCGGGAGTGCTGCGCGAACTGATGCCTGCTCAGGTAATCAACGCCAAGTTCATCACTTTTGACCCGGCCGGTGCTGCGAACGCGGCCATGAGCGAAGCGCTATTCCTGGAAACCTGTCAGGCGCACTTCGCGGCGCTGGGTATCCGACCGCAGATGGTCAGCGGCAAGTCGCGCCGGGCGCGGACGGCCGACGGCTGGCTGGCGGGCTTCAGCCTGTTGCTCGCCGGACTCGACGCTGCAACTGCGTTGTACCTGCAACGGGTTGGCATCGGGCTGGAGCGCCAGCGCGGCTGCGGACTGTTCATCCCTCACAAATCCCTGGCTGCGGTGGACGGCTAGAATGAACCCATCCCCCGCAACGTCTTATTGCGACCATAAAAACACTTACGAGGAGACCGCCATGTCCGACCAAGCTACCGTTACCATTGATCTTTCCGGGTTACCCTGCCCGGCGCCGTTGCTGGGGGCCAAGAAGATCATCGACGATCTGCAGCCGGGCCAGACCATGCGGCTGCTGTCGGATTGTCCCGGTACCTCCGACGATCTGCACGCCTGGTGCAAGTACACCGGCAACGAGATGCTCAGTAGCGTCAGGCAGCCTGACGGCAAGACCGCCTATACCCTGTGCAAGGCGGGTGGCGCCAGCACCACGCCGATCGCCCACGTGACGCTCGACATGCGTGGCGTATCCTGCCCCGGCCCGATCGTCGAGGCCAAACGCCTGCTCGATGGCATGAAGGCGGGAGAAGTCTTGCAACTGGTCAGCGATTGCCCGGGCGTCGTGGCCGACATCGAATCCTGGAGTCGTGCGACGAGCGTTGAACTGCTGGCGTCGTTGCCGATGGCGCGCAATGCCTGCGAGTTCTACCTGCGCAAGAAGTGATTCATTCTTCAACCCCAAAAAACAAAGGAGGAGTCCATGAGCATAGTCATCAACGGTATCGAGAAGGAAGTGGACGATTACGGCTACCTGCTGGAGCCAGACTTGAGCGAAGATGCCGTAACGGCTTTTGCTGCGGCAGAGGGCCTGGAACTGACCGAACAGCACTGGAAGATCATCAACTACCTGCGCCAGAAATTCCAGGAGGAAGGACATACCCCCAATGCGCGCAATCTAGTGAAGGGCTTGCAGGACGAGGCCGACATGCCCGAGGCCGACAACAAGCTGATGTTCGACCTCTTCCCGGATGGCGGTGCCGCCAAGCAGGGTTGCCGGATGGCCGGCCTGCCCCAGCCCAAAGGCAAGGGTGGATATTGAAAAGTCGGCTCCGGCAGGACGGCATTGAGTCCTGATGGCCATCCGTCTCAAGACCCGGTTCCACACCGCCGGCCAGCGTTCGCCTGAGACGCTGGCTTCGGTGGTGGCCGTGCTGGCCTGGAAACTGGCGCTCGAATCGATCAAGCGCATGCGCAAGGCCGACTATGACATCGATGTCGGCCGGCCCTATTTCGACTTCGTCTGCGAGTTCCTCGTTTTCCTGGCGGTTAGCGCCGATCGGGTGGCCTATCGCGAACTGGACGAGGCCGACCGTGTTGCCTTCACCACTGCGCTGACGCAGAACATCGCCCGCTTCGTCGAGGAAAACAACATCATGCGGCTGGGCACCGTCGCACCCGGCGAGTCGCAACGGCACTTCATCGCGCTCTTCAATCAGCGCAGTCCGGAGTACGCCGGGTTCGACTACGACGAGCAGGGTCCCGACTTCGGCTTCAAGCGCTTCTTCGCAGCCTGTCTGCGCGAGATCCTGCCCGAGAAGGATCAACTCTGGGTGGTCGATCAGGCCATGGACATCGAAGCACCCGCGGCACTGAAGATGCTGGAAAAGACCCTCGTCGGACTGTTTGATCCGGACCAGGCCCACAGCCAGCGTCGCCAGGACGTGCGCGGTTCGATCGACTGAACATGCCCGGTCCTTTCGATCTGGGCGATGCTGTCGCCTATGCGCGCTGGCGCGAGCAGAAGCTCGATACGGCGCCGCAGCGCATCGAAGACATCGTCGTCGCACTGGATGATCCGCGCCGGTTGACGGTCGACGAACGCCAACGCCTGATTGACCTCAACGCCCGCTGCAACATGGCGATTTACGTTGGCAAGACTGGTAGCGAT
Organism: Rhodocyclaceae bacterium; assembly: GCA_013426785.1. Classification (GTDB taxonomy): domain Bacteria; phylum Pseudomonadota; class Gammaproteobacteria; order Burkholderiales; family Rhodocyclaceae; genus Sulfuricystis. Next base: position 46,486 of record JACDZI010000016.1, read on the forward strand.
CCCGACAAGGAAATTCCCCGCCAACTGGGGGCTCGGCTCGGGTTGCACACGCTCGATGGCCACTGGCTGACCGACAACGATGGCATCTCGCCGCTCTCGGTGATCGGCGCCGAGCAGCGCGGTGAGCGCAAGGATTTCATTCCCTATACCGACAAACCGATCCGCTGGCATACCGACGGCTATTACAACCTGTCCGAGTGCAGCATCCGCAGCTTGATCCTGCATTGTGTATCCAGTGCCGCAACGGGTGGCGAAAATCAGTTGCTCGATCACGAGATCGCCTACCTGCTGTTGCGCGACGAAAATCCAGACATCATTCGAGCCCTGTCCGCACCCGACGCGATGACGATCCCGCCGCGCTGCGATGACGATGAGGTGGCGCGCCCCGCGCAGTCCGGCCCGGTCTTTTCGGTGAATGCCGATGACACCTTGCACATGCGCTATACCGCACGCACGGTCAGCATTGTCTGGAGCGAGGAGGCGACGGCAGCGCGCCAGGCGCTGGAACGAATTCTGGTCACGCCGATGCCTTGGACGCTGCGGGGCCGGCTCGAACCGGGCATGGGGCTGGTCTGCAACAACGTGTTGCACGACCGCAGTGGCTTTGCCGAAACGCAGCTGCAACGGCGTCTGCTGTATCGTGCCCGCTATTACGAACGCATTGCGGCGAACTGAGCGCGCACCGATATAATTGGCCCTCGCCCATCATCCGTTGAGCCAAGATGCCGCAACTCTCACTGGAGCTTGAACGCAAGCTGACTACCGCCGTCGAGCGGATGCCCGCCTTCCCCAAGAGCGTGCAGACCATCCTCGAAATGACGCGCAACATCAACTGCCTGCCAAAGGATCTGGTCGCCGTGATCGAAAAGGATCCGGTGATGACGGTGAAGATCCTGCGCGTCATCAACTCGGCCTATTACGGCCTGCCCAACAAGATCACCTCGGTCGGCCAGTCGGTCGTCTATCTTGGCATCAACACCATCAAGAACCTGGCACTTTCCTTTGCCGCCGTCGGTATCCTGCCGCGCTTCAACACTACTGGCTTCGACATCCAGCGCTACCTGCTCCACTCGATTTCGGTGGCGATCATCGCCCGCCTGCTGTGCGAAAAGCACGCCCGGGCCGAGGCCGATCCGGCCGATTGCTACATTGCAGGTTTGCTGCACGATTTCGGCAAGGTGGTCTTTGCTCAGTTCATGTCGGGCGAGTTCATGCATGCCCTGGCGCACACCGTCGACTTTGGCAAGCCTCTGTACGTGGCCGAGGCCGAGGTGATCGGCGCCGACCACGCTTTTGTCGGCGCCCTGCTGGCTAAGAAATGGCAATTCGCCGAACCGCTGGTCAATTGCATTCGCGATCACCACAACGACGAAGCCGAACCCAGTGCCATGCTGGATTGCCTGCGCATGGCCGATGCCATCTGCCGTAAATTCACTATTGGCGAGTCCGGCAACCTCTGGCGCGAAGAGGAGTTGCTGCTCCTGCCGAGGCGCTTTGGCGAGGACGTCGATGCAGTGATCGCTGCCCTGGGCGATCTGCAGAAGATTGTCGATGATGCCCAGTCTTTCGCGCAAATCGGCACGGGGAGATAGGTGTCCTCATGAAAATCAGACTATGGGGTGTGCGTGGATCGATCCCCTCGCCGGGACCGCATACCGTACGTTATGGTGGCAATACCACCTGCATCGAAGTGCGCAGCGACGACGATAGCCTGATCATCCTTGATGCCGGAACCGGTATCTTTCCGCTGGCCCAGTCGCTGCTCGCCCGCCTGCCGGTGACGGCTAACGTGTTCATCAGTCATACGCACTGGGACCATATCCAGGGTTTGCCCTTTTTCGTTCCCCTCTACATTCCGGGTAACCGGGTATGCATCCACGGCGCCTACGATATCGTCTCCATGCAGGGGATCGAGCAGATCATGAACGTGCAGTTGCAGTACAGCTATTTTCCTATCCGCGAGGCGGAACTGAAGGCTGGCATCGAGTATCAGACGCTGACGGTCGGCGAACCGGTGGCGGTCGGCGATGCGACCGTGACGCCGGTATTGCTGAATCATCCCGTTACCGATCTCGGCTATCGGGTGGCTTGCAACGGCAAGGCGGTTTTCTTCACCGGCGACCACGAACCCTGGGGCAACATCTATCCGCCAGACGATCCCGAGCATGTGACTTATCAGGCGATGGTGGACCAGCGCCAGGCGGAACTCGATGCAACCATCGGCCCGGTCGATGTACTGATCTGCGATACCGCCTACACGCTGGCCGAATATCCGGCCAAGATCGGTTGGGGGCACGGCACTTACGATCAGGCGATTGCCATGGCAAAGCGCATCGGTGCCAAACAGTTGATCTGCACCCATCATGAACCGACGCGCAGCGACGATGATCTGGAGAAGGTCTTCGCCGCAGCGCTGGAGCGCAATCCAGTGCCAGGTTGCGAAGTGATGCTGGCCCGTGAGGGGTTGGAAATCGAGCTGTAGATTCAGTCTGAAACGAGGCCGGCCAGTTCGGTCTGCGCCAGTTCCAGTTGCTTGTCCAGTCGTTGCGCCATTTCTTCAAGCAAGTCGCGTCCCTGTTTGGTGGCAATGCGTGCGGCCGCGAAGAGTTCGTAGAGTTTCGAGCCATAGAGCCGGTCGAGTTCGGTCACGATGGCGGCAATGCGCTGGCGCACCTTCTCCACCTGCTTTTCGAGGGTTTCGCTTCCGGTCGTGGCGGCACGCAAGGGCATGGCAGCGCTGGTCTGTCCTTCCAGCCACAGGGCCAGCACTTCGTCGAGCGTGCCGGCATCGCCGGCGCGATAGGCGCGGTTGGCTTCGCTCATCAGATGGGTCCGCCAGGCCCGGTCGGCCTCGTCGCGGGCACGGTCGGGATGGATTTTCTGGGCGAGCTGGCGATAGCGCTTCTTGAGTTCCTTGCTCGGTGCGAAATGCGTTTCGCCTCGTTCTACCTTCGCCTGCCCGGCGGAATATTCCCGCTGCGACTGCTCGGCGCGCGCTTCCGCCTGCCGGGCGGTTTCACCGAGATCGGTGTTGTCGGGGGCCCGTTGTATCCTGAGTCTGGCGAGTTCGGCATGAAGGTGATCGAGCTCGGCCATGCGCCCGGCCACCATGCGGTGGTAGCGTTCGCTGAAGGCGGCGATTTCAGCCTGTGCCGTGGCCAGTTCCAGTTCCATTTCGGCCAGTTCCTGCCCCAGCAGTTCCAGTTCGTTGCGCTGGCGGGTGGCTTCGTCCATGATCGTCAGGGCGGTGGTGCCGGAGATCGCGGTTTCTGCCAGCATCAGCGTATGGCGTGTGCCTGACCAGGGAGTGCGCAAGTTGGCGGGCAAGGCGCCGGACTGGATCAGCATCACCCAGTCGGTCGGTGCGGCAAGCTGCTCGGCAACCGGCCAAGGACCGATGCGTACCGGGAAGAGGCGGGCAACGCCGTCCGGTGGCGCTTCGCGGTCGAGGCCGCGTGCGCACCAGGCTAGGCAATCGCGCCACAAGGCGGCTTCCGTCTGCAGGTGTAGGCGCATCGTCGTCCATGCCGGGCCTTCTGTGTCCTCGGCTGCTCGCGTCAGGCGGCTTTTCAGCAGGGAAAGCGTCGCCCGCAGGGCGATGCGGCCGGCGAAGGGTGAAGCAGGTTGCACCAGGCACAACGGGCGCAGGTGCAGATCCAGCGCATTGGACAGTTCGGGCAGCAGGGCATCGTCGGCCGTAACTATCCAGAGTTGTCGCTCGTGCGCCAGGGTTTCGGCGGCCAGTGCGGCCAAGGCGGGAATGAGTGTGGCGGGATCGGCTGGCGCACCGATTTCGCAAAAAGTCGGTGCTGGCGGGACGGCGTAACAAACAGCCTGGCCGACGCCAAAATGCTTCAGCCAGGCTTCGATCGTGCTGGCAATGTCCGGCCCGGAATCCATGCGGCATTGTAGTCGCCACCCGGCAAGGGTTTTGGGGGTTTCAAACGCTGACAAAAGGGTGGAAAGCGGGTGTGTTCTCCGGGTCAGGGTCATCGCATACGCAGATGTCGTAGACCCCAGACAAAAGTCGTTCACGGTC
>JACDZI010000017.1 GCA_013426785.1 Rhodocyclaceae bacterium
GAGCAGCGCGCCTCGCTCTGAAAAAGTCGGCGTTGGCGAGACGGTGGTGACGGGCAGTCGAGACAGCTTGCTCCCCTATCGGGCGCCGCACTGGCTGCCCGGCGGCCACGCCCAGACGATCTGGCCGTTGCTGCTCAGGGCCGCGTCGCCGGCCTACCGGCGCGAGCGCTGGGAGACCCCCGATGGCGACTTCATCGACCTCGACTGGCGCGCTGCGCCGGCCGGCTCCCCCCTGGTGCTGCTGTTCCACGGCCTCGAAGGCAGCTCGGCGAGCCACTACGCGACCGCGCTGATGGCGGCTTTGTCCGCCCGCGGCTGGGCGGGGGTGGTGGCGCATTTTCGAGGCTGCTCGGGTGAGCCGAACCGCCTGCCGCGCGCCTACCATTCGGGCGATGCGGCCGAGATCGACTGGATCCTGCGCCGCCTGCGCGAGCGGCATCCCGGCCGGCCCCTGTACGTGGTCGGCGTGTCCCTGGGCGGCAACGCGCTGCTCAAATGGCTCGGCGAGCAAGGGGAAGCCGCCGGGGCGGTCATCGATGCCGCCGCTGCGGTATCGGCGCCACTCGACCTCATGGTCAGCGGGCCCGCGCTCGGGCGCGGTTTCAATCGCCTCTACACCTGGCGCTTCCTGCGGACCCTGAAGCCGAGCGCGGCGGAAAAGCTGGCGCGTTTCCCCGGCCTGTTCGACGGTGCCCGCCTGGCGCGGGCGCGCAACCTGCACGATTTCGACGATGTGGTCACCGCGCCGCTGCACGGTTTTCACGACGTGGCCGACTACTGGCGGCGCGCCTCGTCCAAGCCCTTCCTGTCAGGCATTCGCGTGCCGACCCTGGTGCTCAACGCCCGCAACGATCCCTTCCTGCCGGCGCATGCGCTGCCGCGCCCGGATCAGGTATCCGCCTCAGTAACGCTGGAGCAACCACGGGAGGGCGGCCATGTCGGATTCGTCAGCGGGGCCTGGCCGGGACGGCTCGACTGGCTGCCGCAGCGCCTGCTGCGGTTCTTCGCATGCGCCGGGAATAATCATGATTAAATCGCCGGGCACGACAACTTCAGGAGAGCGAACATGAGTGTGACCCTGCTGGTGATCCTCGGCATCGTGGTGGTGCTGGCCCTCTACGGCGTGACGACCTACAACCGCCTCGTGGCGATCAAGCATGCGGTCGACAAGGCGTGGGCCAACATCGACGTGCTGCTCAAGCAGCGGCATGACGAACTGCCCAAGCTGGTCGAGGTGTGCAAACAGTACAAGCAGTTCGAGCAGCAGACCCTGCAGCAGGTGGTCGAGGCGCGCTGCCGCGTGCAGGCGGCGCGCGAGACACAGGACATCGCGGCGCTCGGCGCGGCGGAGGGCATGCTGCGTGCCGGGCTGGGCCAGATCTTCGCGGTGGCCGAGGCTTATCCCGAACTGCGTGCCAACGAGAGCTTCATGCAGTTGCAGGGGCGCATCAGCCAACTGGAGGATGCCATCGCCGACCGGCGCGAGTTCTACAACGAGTCGGTGAACATCAACAATGTGCGCATCGAGCAGTTTCCGGATTCGGTCATCGCCGGCATGTTCCGCTTCGATGCCAAGCCCCTGCTGAAGTTCAGTGCCACCCAGAAGAGTGACGTCGACCTGAAACAACTGTTTAGCTGAGGCCATGCTGGTCCGCCTGCGCCACGGCTACCGCCAGTGGCTCGTCTCCGGCGGTTACCTGCTGCTGGTCTTCGTTGGCGCCCAGATCGACGATCCGCTGGGCTGGCGTTGGTGCGCCGTCGCCATCGCCCTGCTGGCACTGGTCGCCTGGGTGATGACCCTGCGCCGCGCGCGGGTGGTGGCCGACACGCCGACCTCCGCGATCGCTTCGGCAGCGCAGGGCTATGTCGAACTGCTCGGCAGCGGCGTGGCGCTGGCCGGCACGCCCCTCATGACGCCGCTGCGGCCGATGCCCTGCCTGTGGTATCGCTACCGGGTGGAGCGCAAGCAGGACGACAAGTGGGTCACGGAAAGCAGCGGTGAGTCGACCGACTCCTTCCTGATCGACGACGGCAGCGGCCAGTGCGTGGTCGATCCCGAAGGCGCCGAGATCCTGCCGCGCGACAAGCAAACCTGGACCGAGGGCGATTACCGCTACACGCAGGCGACCCTGGTGGCCGGCGAGCCGATCTACGTGCTGGGCAATTTCCGCACCTGGGGTGGCGACAACCTGGTCCTCGATACGGACGAAGACGTCAAGTTCCTGCTGGCCGAATGGAAGAAGGACATGCCCAAGCTGCTGGAACGTTACGACCTCGATGGTGACGGCAGCCTCGACATGCGCGAATGGCAACTGGCCCGCTCGCAGGCGCGCCGCGATGTCGCGCGCAACCATCGCGAACTGCGGGCGGCGCCCGACACGCACATGATCGGATTGCCGGAAGCCGGGCGCCTGTTCCTGATTTCCTCGCTGCCGCCGGAAAAGCTTGAACGCTATTACCTGCGCTGGGCCTTCGCCCACGTCACCATCTTCATCGGCGCGCTGGCGGGCTTCGCCTGGCTACGGCAGTTCTGACCCCGTAGTCGTGGCTCAATCTGCATAAAGTCGGCTCTGGCAGGACGGCGGGAGTCGGCCATCAAGAGACAGTGGCGCTCAAAATCCGACTGAGTGCTTCAGACTGGTTGCTGCCGTTGAGGATTTGCCGTTATCGGGCCGGTCTGGGCGAGCTGAAAGGTGGCATTGACCCGGCCGGGGCTGACGAGCATTGGAAAACAGCAAGTACAGCGCTTCGGCGAATTAGAGAGTCCTTTGCGGCTAAAGGAAATCCAGTCCATACGTTTTTTGTCGGTGCCGCAATTGAAGCGAGTATGGCGAGGGAGATTTTTGCCCAATGCGAGAGTGGAGAATTGGGCTCGGCTGCCAATCTTACGAACCAAGACCAATTAGCGGAATTATGTGCTTGGCTCATTGATTTGTGATTTGAATACAGGCCGACCGGCCGGTTTTTGCCCGCAACTGCCTGATGGCTTGCTGATCCGACGGTCCGCAATCGCTGCACTGCCGACGTTGCAGGGAAAAACCCGAACGGCTGTTGAGGGTCGGTAGTCGTCTTCCGAGAAAAGTCGGCTCTGGTAGGACGGCATTCGCGGCTGGATCAGCCGTAGATCACGCGCACGTTGGCGGGCGTCAGCCAGTCGTGTAATTCGGCGATCAGCGCATCTTCGAGACGCACGCGCCAGGTGTCGGGCAGTGTGAGTTCGGTTTCGGCTTCGGCATTCCGGTAGCAGATGCGCACCGGGCAGGCATTTTCCGTCGATCGGTAAGGTGACAGCAGGCTGCGCAAGTGGTTGGCGCTGGCGGCGCTGGTGTTGCCGTTCAGCGCCAGCTTGAGCACCCGGGCATAGCGCCCGCGCGCTTCGGCGAGCGTCATCAGCTTGTCGGCCGAGACGCGCAGCCCGCCGCTGTAATCGTCGCGCTGCACCTTGCCCTCGACCACCAGCAGTTCGTCTTCCTTGATCTTGCCGCGCTGGGCGTCCCACAGCTCGTTGAAGATCGATACTTCGACTTGCGCCGAGGCATCGTCGAGCATGACGATGGCCATCTTGCCGCGGCGGGTCATCTGCGTGCGTACGCCGAGGACGATGCCGGCGAGCAGGGTCGGTTCCCGCTGCGGCTCCAGTTCGCCAAGGCGCCGTCTCACGAAAGCCGAGATTTCCCCGGCGCAGGCATTGAACGGATGGCCGGAGAGGAAGAAGCCGAGCGCCTGCTTCTCGTTGAGCAGTTGCTCGCGCTCGCTCCAGCGCGGCACGTCGAGGTAATGGGTTTGCGTGTCCACTGGCGCATCGGGTAGGTCGAACAGTCCGCCCTGGTGGGCGTTGCGTTCGGCCTGTTCCGCCGCTTCCAGGGCGCGGCTGGCCGAGGCCAGCAACTTGGCCCGATGGTTGTCGAGGCTGTCGAAGGCGCCGGCGCGGATCAGCGCCTCGATGACGCGGCGGTTGACGACGCGCTTGTCGATGCGCCGGCAGAAATCGAACAGGTCGGTAAAGGGGCCACTTTCGCGTGCCTTGAGGATGGCGCCGAGCGCGGATTCGCCGGTGCCCTTGATCGCGCCGAGGCCATAGCGGATGGTACGGCCGTCGACCGGCCGGAAGCGCACGGTGCCGGTGTTGATGTCGGGCGGCAGGAAGGCGATGCCATTCTCTTTCGCGTCGTTGAAAAAGAACTGGACCTTGTCGGTGTCGGCCATTTCCGACGACAGCGTGGCGGCCATGAAGGCGGCCGGGTGGTGGCACTTGAGCCAGGCGGTGTGGTAGGCGACCAGCGAGTAGGCGGCGGCGTGCGACTTGTTGAAGCCGTAGCCGGCGAACTTCTCCATGGTGTCGAAGATCTCGTTCGCCTTCGCTTCGTTGATGGCGTTTTCCGCTGCGCCCTTGACGAAGATCTGGCGCTGCAGTGCCATCTCCTCCGGCTTCTTCTTGCCCATCGCCCGGCGCAGCAGGTCGGCGCCGCCGAGCGAGTAGTTGGCGGCTACCTGCGCCGTCTGCATCACCTGTTCCTGGTACACCATGATGCCGTAGGTGTTGGTCAGCACCTTTTCGAGGCTGGGATGCGGATAGAGCACGCGCTCGCGGCCGTGCTTGCGGGCGATGAAGCTGGGGATGAAGTCCATCGGGCCGGGTCGGTAGAGCGCGTTCAGGGCGATCAGGTCTTCCAGGCAATCGGGCCGCGCCTGCACCAGCGTGTCCTTCATGCCGCGCGATTCGAACTGGAATACCGCCGTGGTGTTGGCCGTCTTGAAGACGTTTTCGTAGGTGTCCTTGTCGTCGAGCGGCAGGTCGTCGAGGCGAATGTCGACGCCTTCCACCTTCTTCACGAAATCCACCGCTTCGGCCAGGATCGTCAGCGTGCGCAGGCCGAGGAAGTCGAACTTCACCAGCCCGGCTTTTTCAACGTCGTCCTTGTCGAACTGGCTGACCGTTATGACACGTTCGGCGCCGCCATCGGTCGCATAGAGCGGGCAGAAGTCGGTGAGTTTGCCTGGTGCGATCAGCACGCCGCCGGCGTGCATGCCGACGTTGCGCGTCAGGCCTTCAAGCTTCTCGGCCAGCGTCCACAGTTCGCGCAAGCCTTCCTCCTGCGCCAACCGCTCGTTGATCGCCGGTTCCTTCTCGCGCGCGTCTTTGAGCGTGATGCCCAGTTCATTGGGGATTTGTTTGGCGAATTGGTCGACGAAGTTGAAGCCGAGGTCGAGCACGCGACCGACATCGCGGATGACCGCCTTCGCCGCCATGGTGCCGAAGGTGACGATCTGCGAGACGGCGTGCTGGCCGTAGTGCTGGCGCACGTACTCGATCACCCGGTCGCGGCCTTCCTGGCAGAAGTCGATGTCGAAGTCGGGCATCGACACGCGCTCGGGGTTGAGGAAGCGTTCGAACAGCAGGTCGTAACGCAGCGGGTCGAGGTCGGTGATGCCGAGGCTGTAGGCCACGAGGGAGCCGGCACCTGAGCCGCGCCCCGGTCCGACGGGAACGGGAGGAACAGCTTTGTGTTTGCCCCAGTTGATGAAGTCGGCGACGATCAGGAAGTAGCCGGGGAAGCCCATCTGGATGATGGTCTGGATCTCGAAGTCGAGCCGCTCGCCGTACTGCGGGCGCCGACTTTCCCGCTCGGCCGGGTCGGGGTAGAGGTGGGCGAGGCGCTTCGCCAGCCCGGCCTTGGCCTGCTCGGCCAGCAGGTCATTGATGGTCATGCCCGGTGGGGTGGGGAACTCCGGCAGACGGCTCTTGCCGAGTTCGACGCTCAGGTTACAGCGCTGGGCGATGGCGATACTGTTGGCCAGCACATCAGGCAGGTCGGCGAACAGTTCGGTCATTTCCGCCTGCGTCTTGAAGTATTGCGCCTCCGTGTACAGCTGCGGCCGGCGCTTGTCGCCCAGCACATAGCCCTCCGCGATGCACACCCGCGCCTCATGGGCGCGGAAATCGTCGGCATCGAGGAACTGCACCGGATGCGTGGCAACGACCGGCAAGTCGAGGCTTGATGCCAGTTGCAGGGTCGCGGCAATCAGGCGTTCTTGCGCGGGGTGATTGGCCTCGCCGTTGGGTCGCTGGATTTCGAGATAGAAATTGCCGGGAAACAGGGTGGCCCAGTCTTGCGCGGCGGCGGCGGCTTTCTCGGCCTTGTCGGCGATAAGCCACTGGCCCACGTCGCCCAGTTGTGCGCCGGACAGCGCGATCAAGCCGGTGTTATCGCCGGCGACTAAAGCTTCGCGCGGAATTTCGGCCCGTCCATGGCGGCGCGGACGCAGATAGGCGGTCGACAGCAGTTCGCACAGACGCAGGTAGCCACCGCGATCCTTCGTCAGCAGCAGCAGCCGTGTGGTCGCCTCGCGGCCGGGATCGAGGGCATGGTCTTCGGCGATCCAGACATCGGCACCGATGATCGGCTTGATGCCCGCGCCGCGTGCCGCCGTATAGAACTTGACCATACCGAACAGGTTGGCGAGGTCGGTGAGCGCGAGGGCGGGCATTTGATCTGCCGCCGCCCGTGCCACGGCATCATCGAGGCGGGTCAGGCCGTCGGTGATCGAGTATTCGCTGTGGAGACGGAGATGGACAAAGCAGGGGAGGGACATCGCGGACGATTTTACCCCTGCGATTTACCCCCGCGCCCAGATCAGCAAGCCTTGCGCGTCGAGGTCGATATCCATGGCCCAGAGCTTGAGGATTTCCGCCTCAGGCAGCGTACTGCCGTGGGCGCGCACTTCGCTGACGAGGTAGCTGGCGAGCCTGTCCTTGATGATGGGCAGGGCATCGCCACCGTTGGCGTCGGCCAGGGATTGCTTGGCCAGCCGCACGCATTCGTCGAGGCGGTGCAGCATCTGCTCGGCCAGCGGGCGCGGCGGCGCGAGGCGGCTGAAGTGGGTGAGGTAGACCGCCTCGGGTCCCAGCGCCATCATGTGCTCGACGCTATCGCGCCAGTCCACCGGATCGAACTGGGAAGGCGTCGGGCAGGGGAAAACAAAGGGCCGCCCATCCGGGCTGTCGCATTCGCGATACGCAATGCCAAACGTATCGCCGGTGAAGATGCCGTTGGCCGCGCGGTCGTGGATGAAGACGTGGTGCTTGGCATGGCCGGGGCAGTCGTAAAACGCCAATTCGCGCTTGCCCAAATGCAGCACCATGCCATCGGTTGTCTCAATGACCTGCTCCGCCGGCACCGGGATCAGTTCACCGTAAAGGGTCCTTGCGGTTTCGCGGCCATAGACTTCTTCGGTGGCCGCCATCAGCTTGGTCGGGTCGATCATGTGGCGGGCGCCGCGCGGATGGACGACGAAGCGTGCGTTCGGGAAGGCCTGCATGTAGGCGCCGGAGCCGCCGGCATGGTCGAGGTGGATGTGCGTGACGATCACGTAGTCGACGGATTCTGCCGTCAGGCCGAGTTCGGCCAGCGCCTGTTGCGCGCGCGGCAGGCTGGCGTTGCTGCCGTTGTCGACGAAAGCGGCATGGCCGTCATCGACGATCAGGTGCACGGCGGCGAGTTGGTGGCGCACATAGCCGGCATCGAAGGCGTAGATGCCGTTGCGGTAATCGATCAGCTTGAATTCCATGATGATGAAAAGTCGGCAGTGGCGGGACGGCGATTATGCCAGCCCGGCTAAGCTATTCCCGGATTGCCGGCGATGCCAATCAGCTTAGGTGTATTGAGTTTTCGGGGCGTGATCGTCTTCTTGTTGCGCAGCCAGGTACTGACCACCTCCCAGATCGGCTCGCCCGTGGCGCCTTCGGCGACCGGCGCCCAGCCGGCCACCTTGTATTTCTTGCCCGCTTCGAGGGGTTTGCCATGCAGGCGCATGTCCTGGATGCGCTTGCCGATCTTCGCATTCGGGTCGCAGGCATACGCAAGCCCGCCGACGCGCACCATGTCGCCGCCCTGCTGGTAATAGGGGTCGGGGTTGAACAGGTTGTCGCAGACATCTTCGAGGATCATCTTGATCTGCTCGCCGCTCATCTCGGTCAGCGTCGAGGCGGGGTAGGTGATGGCGGTCTGATCCATGACATGCTCGAAGGTGATGGTTTGCCCCGGCAGGATGGTCGTGCCCCAGCGGAAGCCGGGCGAGAAGGCGAGGTCGGCGCCTTTCACTTCCATCAGCGCGTCGACGATGAGCTGGTCCCAGCTGCCGTTGAAGTTGCCGCGGCGGTAGAGCAGACCTTCGGAGACGGCGAGTTTTTCTTCGAGTTTGCCGAGATAGGGGGCACGGATCTTGTCGATCAGCGCTGCCATTTCCGCATCGGCCGGCAGGAGATTGGAGAACACCGGCAGCAGCTTGTAGCGGAAGTCTGAAACCTTCCCGCCCTTGACGTCGAAGTCCAGCACGCCGAGGAACTTGCCGTTCGAGCCGGCGTTGGTGACCAGCGTGACGCCGCCCTGGTTCTGCACCTTGACCGGCTGCGGCACACCGTCATGCGTGTGGCCGCCGAAAATGGCGTCGATGCCGGTGACGCGCGCGGCTATCTTGAGGTCGACGTCCATGCCGTTGTGCGAGAGTACGACGACGACCTGCGCGCCGGCAGCGCGGGCCTCGTTGACGACCTTTTGCATTTCCTCGTCCTGGATGCCGAAGGTCCAGTCGGGCACCATCCAGCGCGGGTTGGCGATAGGGGTGTAGGGGAAGGCCTGGCCGACGACGGCGACCTTCACGCCGTTCATTTCGCGCAGCGCATAGGGCTTGAACACCGGGTCGCCGAAATCGGTGGTCTTGACGTTCTGGGCGAGGAATTCGATCTTGCCGGCGAAGTCTTTTTCGACAATTTGCTTGACCCGCTCATGACCCAGCGTGAATTCCCAGTGGGGGGCCATCATGTCGACGCCGAGCAGCTTGCAGGCATCGACCATGTCCTGCCCCTGGGTCCATAGCGCCGTACCCGAGCCCTGCCAGGTGTCGCCACCGTCGAGCAACAGGGCAGATGGGCGGCTGGCGCGCAGTTGCTTGACCAAGGTGGCGAGGTGGGCGAAACCGCCGACCTGCCCGTAGGTCTTTGCCGCCTGAGCGAAATCGAGATAGGTGAAGGCGTGCGCCTCGCGTCCGCCCGGTTTGATGCCGTAGGTTTTCAGCAGTTTTTCGCCGACCAGGTGGGGAGTCTTGCCGAGCGCACTGCCGATACCGATATTGACGTTCGGTTCGCGGAACCAGATCGGCAGCAGTTGCGCATGGCAGTCGGTGAAGTGCAGGAAATGTACGTTGCCGAAATGCGGGACGTCGTATAGTCGCTCGCCGCCCTGCGCGGCCAGCACGGAGCGGGAATCGAGGGCAAACCCGGCGGCCGAGGCGGCAGCCAGGATCTGCAGGAATTCGCGGCGGTTCATGGACATGGGATTTCCTTGGACGAAAAAAAGCCTGGCGGGGCCAGGCTTTCGGGTTGCGGCAGCTTACTTGTTGACCGGCGATTCGGGGTCGAGCAGCAGGGCAACCAGATCCTTGATCTGCTTCTCGTTCAGCGCACCGACATGGCCAAAACGCGGCATGGCCGAGCAGGCACTGAAGGCCTTGGAGTTGTAGATCTGCGAATAGGCGTTTTTCTGCGCTTCCAGGCTGGTGCCCTTGAGCTTGCCATAGCCGACGAGACTGGGGCCGATGGTGCCGAAGGAGATTTCATTCTTCGAGATGCGGTGGCAGTTGTAGCAGTTGCCGCCGTTGGGTTGGCCGGCCTTGTCGCTCCAGGTCATGCCGCGCCCGCTCTGGGCCAGCTTTTCGCCTTCCTTCCAGTCGCCCATGTGTGTACCGTCAGCCGGCAAGCGGATGGCTACCGCCTGTTCGGCTTCGATGGCTTCGGCGACATCGGGTTTGGGTTTGTTGCCGGTCTGGTTACAGGTTTGCAGCAGTTTGTCGGCTTCGAGGCGATCCATGCCGGCGATGCCCTTGGCCTGGAAGTCGCGCTTCATGCTGTCGATGGCGAATCTGAGCTTGCCCTCAGGACCGGTGGGTTGGCTGGCGCAACCGGCAACCAGGAGAACGGCGAGGGGGATGAGGTAATTTTTCATGTGCGTTCTCCGTTAGCGCTTGAGGGCCGGGCCCTTGTACTCGGCACCGGTCGCCATGACCGCCATGTAGGTGATCAGGGCATTGACGGATTCGGACATGTACTTGGGTTCCGGGAGGCGTTGCTGGCGGAAGCAGTCGTTGATGCGCCACTGCATGCTATGCACCTGGCTGGTGGAGACCCGGTAGGCCGGCCAGCCGATGTAGGCGCGCTGGTTGTCGGCGGCCTTGGTCAGGTTGGGCAGTTCCTGCAGGCGGATGCGTTTGCCATCCTGGCCGTGGCAGGTGGCGCACGAGAAGTCGTAGGGGCCGGCACGAACATGGAAGATCGACTGGCCGAGTTCGAATGCGGCCTTTTCCTGCGGATGTGTGTTTGGCGGCGCGATCTTGAAACCCTTTGAGGCGGTGACGACATAGGTGACCAGGTCTTCCATCAGCGAGGGTTTGTCGGCGGAGCCAAATGGCCGCTTGCGCATGTCAGCTTCGCTGATGCCCTGCACGGTCATCATGCACCAGGCGATGCGGGATTCGATGTCCATCACGCGGCCCGCGTCTTCGAAGTAACGAGGCGTCTGGGCATAGGCACCTTTGACGATGCCCGCGCCGAGGCCGAGGTCACATTTTTCGAGCGAAACGTTGTTCGGTCCTGCCGGCTTCTTCCAAGCGGCCTCACCGCGCATTTCGTAAAGTTCGGCCGGGTTGTCGTCGCCGAGCATCTCGCGGTATTTTTCGATGCCGGCGATGGTCTCGTCCTTTTTCTGCGCCAGGCTCGGCGTGGCGAACGAGAGCCCGAGCACTCCGCATAGACTGACCAAGGCGGCCGCCATGATGCGCTTTTTCATGTTTTGTCTCCTCCAGGGGTTACGCACTGCCGGCCTTGGCACCGGCCTGTGTGCGCTAGAGCTTGTCTATGCGTGTCAGGCGATGCTGGCTTCGTCGGTACGCGAGTCGCCCTTGTTGTCCTTCCAAGTGACGGCAACCTTGTCGCCAGCCTTGGCGCCTTTGACCTTGAAGCCGAACACCGGATTGCGCGATACCGAGCCGCCGGTCTGGCCGGAGACCACGTTCTTGCCATTGAGCGCGACGGTGACGGTCTGGATGTAATGTGCCGGGATGATCTTGCCATCGCTGTCCTTGCGCTGGCCGGTCTCCATCGGGTGCGACATCAGCACGCGGATTTCGGCCACGTCCCCCTTTATCTGGGCGCGAATTTTCATTGGATCTGCCATGTTCCTGTCCTTTCCTTATCCTGTTGGATCAGCCGCCGCAGCCGCCGACCGTGACCTTGACTTCCTTCTGCGTGCTGTAGAACTTGCCGTCGGCCTTGGCGATAGCGCGGATGACCGACGTGTCGGCCACCTTGACGCGGATCGAAACATCGGTCATCGCCCCGTTCGAGAACTCGAACTGCGAACTGAGCGGGAAGGGGTTCTTGAGGATCAGGATGGCGATCGAAGTGGTGTTCGGAATATTGCTGCTGACGTCGACGGGAACAACGGAGCCGTTTTCGGCGATTTCCGGGGCCTTGATGACCAGATCTTTGTGGTCGGCGGCGCTTGCTGCACCCAGGCTCTTCAATGCTTCATTGATATCCTTGGCCTCGAAGGCCGCCTTGTTCCAGTCTTCGGCGTAAGCCAGCGTCGGCTTCAGTACACCGGCCGCGAGCAATCCGGCGAGCATGCCCGTCGCGCCTGCCCCCTTGAGCACGGTTCTGCGAATCATGTCCATTGCGAGATTTCCTCCTCTGTTGAGTGCGTTGATATTGTCAGGACTGCTGGCTGGTAATTCTGTCGATATTTCCATCGACGCACAAGCGCCAGATAGTTATGCGCGCATCAGTAGGACAAATACCCCGGACTAGGGTTTCTCGATCAGGGCATAAGCCGAGTGGTTGTGGATGGACTCGAAGTTCTCCGATTCCACGGTATAGGCGACGATACGCGGGTCGGCGTTCAGCGCGCCGGCGACGTCACGGACGATATCCTCGACGAACTTCGGGTTGTCGTAGGCACGCTCGGTAACGTATTTCTCGTCAGGTCGCTTGAGCAGGCCGTAGAGTTCGCAGGATGCTTGGCTTTCGGCCATCTGTACCAATTCCTCGATCCAGACAAAGCTGTTGGTGGTCGCGGTGATGGTGATGTGGGAACGCTGGTTGTGGGCCCCGCGCTCGGAGATTTGTTTCGAGCAGGGGCACAGGCTGGTGGCCGGAACCACGACACGCGTCGTCTGGCGGTATTGATTGCCTTCGACGATTTCACCGACGAAGGTGACCTCGTAATCCAGCAGGCTCTTCACCTGCGAGATCGGTGCCTGCTTGTTGATGAAATAGGGAAAACTCATTTCGAGGTGGCCCGTGGCGGCCTCCAGGCGCTGCACCATCTCGCGCAGCATCGACTCGAAACTTTCGACCGAGATCTCTCGCTCGTGGGCGTTGAGGATCTCGACGAAGCGCGACATGTGGGTGCCCTTGAAGTTGTGCGGCAGCCCGACATACATGTTGAAGGTGGCGATGGTGTGCTGCACGCCGCCATCCTTGTCCAGTACCTTCACCGGGTGGCGGATCGACTTGATGCCGACCTTGTTGATCGGCAGTTGGCGCGAATCGTTGCTGGATTGGACGTCAGGAATGGCCATCATGATGTCTTTCATGTTCACGGGAGTGCCTCCGTCGGGTTGACAAGGCGACCCAATATAGCATCCCGATAAAAATACTCAAGTAATCGATGCCCGGAATGTCTGGATGCTTTCCGCGATTCCGGACGCGCTCAGACCGACTTCGGCGAGCAGTTGCGTTTGTTCGCCGTGTTCGATGAAGCGGTCCGGCAGGCCAAGGCGCAACAACGGTTTGAAGATACCCATGTCTGCCAGGGCGCGGGCGACCTCGGCGCCGCCGCCGCCAATGATGGCATTTTCTTCAACCGTGACCAGCAGATCATGCGATTTGGCGATTTCCCTGATCAGCTCCAGATCGAGCGGCTTGACGAAACGCATGTTGGCGACCGTGGCATCCAGTGTTTCCGCCGCGTTAAGGCTGGCGGCCAGCAGGGTGCCGAAAGCCAGGATGGCAACGCCCTTGCCCTGGCGGCGGATTTCACCCTTGCCGATCTCAATGGTGTCGAGTGTCATTTCCGGAGCGGTATTGCCGCCACCGCGTGGATAGCGTACGGCGGCGGGTCCGGGATGTTGGTAGGCCGTGGTCAGCATGCGGCGACATTCGGCCTCATCGGACGCCGCCATGATGACCAGATTCGGCACGCATACCAGAAAGGACAGGTCGAAGGCACCCTGATGGGTGGCACCATCGGCACCAACCAGGCCGCCGCGGTCGATAGCGAACGTGACATCGAGGTTTTGCAGGGCGATGTCGTGGATCAGTTGGTCGTAGGCGCGCTGCAGGAAGGTGGAATAGATCGCCACCACTGGTTTCATGCCTTCGCAGGCTAGGCCGGCAGCGAAAGTCAGTGCATGCTGCTCGGCGATGCCGACATCGTGGAAGCGGGTCGGGAATGCCGCGGCAAAGCGCGTCAGGCCGGAGCCCTCGCACATGGCAGGCGTGATGCCGACCAGACGGTTGTCACTCGTCGCCATGTCATAGAGCCAGTCTCCGAAAACCTGTGTGTAGGTCATCTTGCCGCCACCCTTGCCCGACTGGATACCGTTGGTGGCGTCGAATTTCGAGACGCCGTGGTAGAGCACCGGATCGGACTCGGCGAGCTTGTAGCCCTGGCCCTTACGCGTGATGACATGCAGGAAATACGGACCCTCGCGCTCGCGCATGTTCTGTAGAGTCGGGATTAGCGAGTCGAGATCGTGGCCGTTGATCGGGCCGATGTAGTTGAAGCCGAGTTCCTCGAACAGAGTGCCGGGAACGAACATGCCCTTGACGTGTTCCTCGGCACGCTTGGCCAGTTCCAGCAGCGAGGGCGACATCGACAGGAACTTGCCGGTAGCGTCGCGTGCGGCATTGAAGGTGCGGCCGGAAAACAGTCGCGCCAGATACTTGTTGAGGGCGCCGACCGGCGGCGAAATTGACATGTCATTGTCGTTGAGGATGACGAGCAGGTTGGCGTCGATCACGCCGGCGTTGTTCATCGCCTCGAAGGCCTGGCCGGCGGTCATTGCGCCATCGCCGATGATGGCGACCACGCGGCGGGATTCACCCTTGTCGCGGGCCGCCACGGCCATGCCCAGTGCGGCCGAGATCGAGGTCGAGGAATGGCCGACGCCGAAGGTGTCGTAGGGGCTCTCGTCTCGCTTCGGGAAACCCGACACGCCGCCCTGCATGCGCAGGCGATCCATGCCGAAGCGGCGCCCCGTCAGAATCTTGTGCACGTAGGTCTGGTGTCCGACATCCCAGACCAGTCGGTCATCGGGTGTATCGAAAACGTAATGGAGAGCAATGGTCAGTTCGACGGTGCCAAGGTTCGATGACAGATGGCCACCTGTCTTGGCAACCGAGTCGACGAGAAAGGCACGCAGCTCGTCGGCGAGTTGCGGCAACTGCTCGCGTGACAGCTGGCGAAGGTCGGACGGATCGGCAATGGTGTTGAGCAAGGTGGTCATGGTCAGAAGCTGCGGTCGACAATGTAGTTGGTCAGTGCGTGAAGGCGGGAGGTATCCTGAGTACAGGCATCCAGGGTGGCATGGGCTTCCACGCGCAGGCGCGCCGCAAGTTCCTTGGCACGCGGCAGGCCCAGCATGCTCACATAAGTGGGCTTGTCGTTGGCGGCATCCTTGCCGGCTGTCTTGCCCAGGGTGACGGTACTGCCCTCGGCGTCGAGGATGTCATCCACCACTTGGAACAACAGGCCGGCACGGTTGGCGAAATGGCCCAGGGCTGCCAGCGTGGCGGCATCGGCCGCACCAGCGTGCGCACCCAGCAGCACGGCGGCACGGATCAGCGCTCCCGTCTTGTGGATATGCATGAATTCAAGTTCTTCCACCGTCAACGCCAAGCCGATCGAGCCAAGGTCGATGGCTTGGCCACCGGCCATGCCGCGCGAGCCGGAAGCCTGTGTGAGCAGGACCAGCATGGTCAGTTGCCGCTCAGGCGCCAGGGTGGCCTGATGTTCGGCGAGTAACTGGAAGGCCAGGGTTTGCAGGGCATCGCCCACCAGCAGGGCGGTCGCTTCGTCATATTCGACATGGCAGGTGGGGCGACCGCGCCGCAACACGTCGTTGTCCATGCAGGGCAGATCGTCATGCACCAATGAATAGGCGTGGATCAGTTCGACGGCGCACGCCGCGACATCCACCCGTTGCGGATCGGCACCGAGCGCTTCGCCGGCGGCATGGCACAGTAGTGGGCGCATGCGCTTGCCGCCGCCAAGGCTGCTGTAGCGCATCGCCTCGTGCAGGCGTGCCGGTGCGGCGTTGGCGGCGGGCAACCAGCGCTCCAGGGCGGTTTCGGTGCGGTGCTGAATGACGGTCATCCACGCGGCGAAATCGTTCTTCAATTGGCCTGATCTCCTAGCGGTGGTCCGTTCTCGGTAGCGAATGCGCGCAGTACGCCGTTATCGAGGATGTGAATCTTCTGCTCGGCCTGATCAAGGGTGTCCTGGCAGTAGGCAAGCAGTGCCATGCCGCGTTCATAAGCTTGCAGTGAGGCCTCAAGCGGCGCACCGCCGCCCTCGAGCGACTGGACGAGTGTTTCGAGTTCCTGCAGGGCCGCTTCGAAAGAGGCGGGTGGCTTGTTGGCGGGCGGCTTCATGATGGTATGGAGCGTTGTGCGAGCCGCGGAAAATAGCCTATAGCAACCCTTCCGGTCAAATCGACAGCAAATTGGCTATACTTCCCGCCCCTGTTCCATTGCCTCTTTTTGGCAGTCAGCACAGAGGTTTTCGGCTGTTTTCATTGAGGTTGGTAAATCATGTCCGACATCGCATCGCGGGGGCAGCTGGCCCCGGGAGTTTCGCAGTTTCCGGTCGAATGGTATTTCGACGAAAAGCTATTCGAACTGGAGAAGAAACTTATCTTCGATGCCGGGCCGGGCTATGTCGGCCATGAATTGATGGTCCCCGAGCCGTACAACTACCGTTCGACCGAATGGACCGACCACGCCAATATCTTGGTGCGCCAGCCGGATGGTATCTATGAGATGTCAAATGTCTGCCGTCACCGTCAGGCCATCATGTTGCAAGGGAGCGGCACGGCCAGAAATGTCGTCTGCCCGATCCACCGCTGGACCTACGACACTGCGGGCGAACTGATTGGTGCGCCGCATTTTCCGGCCAATCCCTGCCTCAACCTGAACAAGACCCGGCTGGAGAACTGGAACGGTCTGCTGTTCAAAGGCCCGCGGTCCGCCAATGCCGACCTGACCGGCATGAATGTGGCCGGCGAGTTCGCTTTCTCCGGCTACAAGCTTGATCATGTCGAGTTGCACGAGTGCAACTACAACTGGAAGACCTTCATCGAGGTCTACCTAGAGGACTACCATGTGGTGCCCCACCATCCGGGCCTGGGTAATTTCGTCACCTGCGACGACCTGACCTGGCAGTTCGGCGACTGGTATTCGGTGCAGAAGGTCGGCATTACTTCGCTTGCCAGGACCGGCAGCGACACCTACGCCAAGTGGCACCGGGCGGTGCTGGACTATTACAACGGCGAATTGCCCAGGCAGGGCGCCGTGTGGCTGACCTACTACCCCAACATCATGGTCGAGTGGTACCCGCACGTGCTGGTGGTGTCGACCCTGGTCCCGCAGGATGTGGACAAGACGCTCAATGTCGTCGAGTTCTATTACCCGGAGGACATTGCCCTGTTCGAACCCGAGTTCATCAAGGCCGAGCAGGCCGCCTATATGGAAACGGCGATCGAGGATGATGATATCGGCGAGCGCATGGACCGCGGCCGCCATGCCCTGCTCAGGCAGGGGCGCAACGAAGTCGGCCCTTACCAGTCACCGATGGAGGATGGCATGCAGCATTTCCATGAGTTCTACCGCCGCGTCATGGCAGAAACCTTGTGCCCGCAATGATTACCATCGACCATCAAGCGCCCCTGGTCTCCGCGATCGTCCTGGGTGAATTCACTCTGGAGGATTTTCGTGAGTTCGAGGAATACCTGCTAGCCGAGGGCCTCTTCGACGGTTCCTGCTCGCTGTTGTTCGATTTGCGCGAGATGGCCGGTTTCACTGTCGATCTCGCCATCGAGGAAATCAAGTTCTCGCGCATCCACGGCGGCGATTTCCGCCGCATCGCGGTCGTCACCGATAGCCAGTGGGTGGCGTGGAGCGCTTGGCTCGAACAACTGTTTGTCAGTGCCGATTTGCGCATCTTCAATAGCCTTGAGGATGCCCAGTCCTGGCTGACGCAGGAAGACGCCTGATGGCCGATCGCCTGGTCAGCGCCGAAACACTGGCTGCCCACGTTGATGATCCGGCCTGGCGCGTCTTCGACTGCCGCCACGACCTGAAAAATACCGCCTACGGCGAGCAGGCCTATGCCAAGGGCCACATCCCCGGCGCCCTGTTCCTGCACCTCGACCGCGACCTGTCGGGGCCCATGACCGGCAGCAACGGTCGCCACCCCTTGCCTGACATTGAGTGCTTCGCGGCGCTGATGTCGGCCTGCGGGGTTGGCCCCGACACCCAGGTGGTCGCCTACGACAACGAGGGCAGTGTTTTCGCCGCCCGCCTGTGGTGGATGCTGCGCTGGCTCGGTCACGACAATGTGGCCGTGCTCGACGGCGGCTTGCCCGGCTGGCGGCGCGCCAAGCTGCCGCTCGAAACCGACGTCCGCTCGGTGCAGCCGGCACAGTTTCTTCCCCGCCCACGCGACATCAAGGTCGATGCCACCTATGTGCTGGCACACCTGCGTAGTCCAGACATGCTGCTGATCGATGCGCGCAGCGAGGATCGCTATGCTGGCGAGAACGAAACCCTTGATCCGGTCGGCGGCCATATTCCCGGCGCGCGCAATCGCTTCTTTGGCGAAAACCTCGACGATGCCGGTTGCTTCTTCAAGCCGGTCGAAGCGCTGCACGCTGAGTTTGCCGACCTGCTTGACGGCCGCGATCCGCGCAGCGTCGTCCAGCAGTGCGGCTCGGGCGTGACCGCCTGCCACAACCAGCTGGCGATGGAGATTGCCGGACTGACTGGTTCCCGGATCTACCCCGGTTCATGGAGCGAGTGGTGCAGCGATCCGTCGCGGCCCGTTGCGACCGGGGATCAGCCGGGATAGCGGACGAGCGCCCAGGCCACGTGCTCGCGCACCAGCGCCGAGGGGTGATCCAGCCGGGTCAGTAATGCCGCCCACGCCTGCCGGTTAGGTGAGGCATTACCCAGCGCCACGGCGATATTGCGCAGCCAGCGCTCATGGCCGATACGGCGAATCGGCGAGCCGGCCAACCGGTCGTTGAAATCCGTTTCCGTCCAGGCGAACAACTCCACCAGCGTTGTGCGGTCGAGACCATGACGCGGCAGGAAATCCGCTTCCCGCGTTCTCGAGGCGAAGCGGTTCCATGGACAGACCATTTGGCAATCGTCGCAGCCGTAGATGCGATTGCCAAGCAGCGGCCGCAATTCTTCCGGGATGCTGCCCTTGAGTTCGATGGTCAGGTAGGAGATGCAGCGCCGCCCATCGAGCCGATACGGTGCGACGAAAGCACCGGTCGGGCAGGTGTCGAGGCAGGCGGTGCAGCTGCCGCAATGTGGATTGACCGGCGTATCCGGGGGCAGCGGCAGCGCCACGTAGATCTCGCCGAGAAAGAACCATGAGCCGGTTTGGGACAGGAGCAGGGTGTGCTTGCCGCGCCAGCCGAGCCCGGCACGTTCGGCCAGCGCCACCTCCATCACCGGTGCGGAGTCGGTGAAAGTGCGGTAGCCGAAGGGGCCGATTGACTGTTCGATGCGCTCGGCGAGCTTCTGCAGGCGGGTGCGTAGCAGCTTGTGGTAATCGCGGCCCAGGGCGTAGCGGGAAATCTCGGCGTGCAAAAGGTCGGTGCCGGCGGGACGGCAATCGCCGGGCAAGTAATCCAGGCGGCAACTGATCACCGCCTGCGTGCCGTGCACCAGTTCGGTTGGGCGAGTCCGTTTGGTGCCGTGGGCGGCCATATAATCCATTTCGCCGTGGCAGCCGGCGGTAAGCCAATCGAGCAGGTCTCGTTCCGAATCGCCGAGATCAATGCTCGCAATGCCCACGGCGGTGAAACCGAGTTCCTCACCCCAGCCGCGAATACTTTCCTTTAAGGCCACCCAGTCTTGCATCCTGCCGATGATACCCGCCGTGAATATGCCTTGCCGGACGAAACGGCGACGCGCGCGCTGGGTGTGGCTCTCGCTCAAGTGCTGAATTCCCCGGCCGTGATTTACCTTGAGGGTGACCTCGGCGCGGGCAAAACCACCCTGGTGCGCGGGCTGTTGCAAAAGGTCGGCGTTGGCGGGACGGTGAGAAGCCCTACCTACACACTGGTTGAACCTTATGTAGTTTCTGGATTAAACTTATATCACTTTGATTTTTATAGATTCAATATCCCTGGAGAATTTCTCGATGCAGGACTGGAAGATACTTTCGCCGAGCCGGGAATCTGCCTGGTCGAGTGGCCCGACCGGGCGCAGCCCTATGTGCCACCCGCCGACCTGCGGGTACGACTGGAACATGCCGGCCATGCCCGCCGTGCCTGCCTCGAAGCCAGTAGCCCACGGGGGCAGGCGTGGTTGAACGCACTGCCGCCAAGCTTGGGTGGTCGCGCCGCGATGTCCTGCGCGCCACTTGCGCCGGCCTGACCCTGCTGGTCACGCCTCTGGCCCGGGCCGGGGCAGCACCAAACCTGATGGCCGTGCGTGTCTGGCCGGCTGCCGATTACACGCGCATTACCCTCGAATATGATCAGACGTTGAAGTTTTCACACCTGATGCTGAAGGAGCCCGACCGGTTGGTGGTCGATCTGGAGGGCGTGGAATTCAACTCGGTGCTGCAAAGCCTGCCTGACAAGATCAATGCAGCCGACCCGCAAATTCGCCTGATCCGCGCCGGGCGCTTCAAGCCGGGCGTGGTGCGCATCGTCATCGACCTCAAGGGCGAGGTCACGCCACAGGTATTCAGCCTTGCTCCCGTCGGCAGCTACGGCCACCGCCTGGTGCTGGATCTCTACCCGGACAATCCGCCCGATCCGCTACTGGCGCTGATCGAGCGCCATGGTCAGTTGCAGCAAAACGACGTACTTGGGCGCAAACCGGCGGCGGGCGACATCGCCCGCCTCGTGACCGTGGCGATCGATCCTGGTCATGGCGGGGAGGACCCCGGCGCGGTCGGGCATGGTGGCAGCCTGGAAAAGGATGTCACGCTCGCCATCGCCCGGCGCCTCAAGGCACGCATCGATGCCACGCCCAACATGCGTGCGGTGCTGACGCGCGACGGCGATTACTTCATTCCGCTACAGCAGCGCGTGGCCAAGGCCCGCCGCGTCCAGGCCGATCTGTTCGTGTCGGTGCATGCCGATGCCTTCGTCAAGCCGACCGCGCGTGGCTCCTCGGTGTTCGTGTTGTCCGAGAACGGCGCCTCCTCGACGGCGGCGCGCTGGCTGGCCAGCAAAGAAAACGCCGCCGACTTGATCGGCGGCGTAAACCTCGGCGTCAAGGATCCGCACCTGGCGCGCACGCTGCTTGACCTGTCGCAGACGGCGACCCTCAACGACAGCCTCAAGCTCGCCCGCGCCGTGCTCGGCGAGATCGGCGACATCAACGACCTGCACAAGGGCCATGTCGAGCAGGCCGGTTTTGCCGTGCTGAAGGCGCCCGACATTCCCTCCATCTTGGTCGAGACGGCCTTCATCTCCAATCCCGAGGAAGAAAAGCGCCTGACCGACGAGCGCTATCAGGATAGGATGGCCGATGCCCTGCTGGGGGGAATGCGCCGCTATTTTGCCCAGAACCCGCCGCTGGGCAAATCCAAGATGGCTGAGCTATCGCCCCGGTTTCGCTAGCCCCGGCTGATACAATTTGCCGCTTTCCCGCCGGGAATCCATTTCCTTCCGCAATGCATCTGTTCCGCACCATTCCAACGCAAGCGAGTGCATCGCGGGTGCTGGCCATCGGCAATTTCGATGGCGTTCACCTCGGCCACCGTGCTCTGCTCGAACGTCTGGTTACTACCGCCCGCCAGCAGGGTTTTCCGTCGGCGGTGATGACCTTCGAGCCGCATCCGCGCGAGCTGTTCACGCCCGAGCAGGCACCTGCCCGCCTCACCAGCCTGCGCGAAAAGCTGGCCCTGCTGGAAGCCTGCGGCATCTCGGAGGTGTATCTGCTGCATTTCAGCCGCAAGCTGGCCGGCTTGACCGCGCAGGATTTCATCGAGCGCGTGCTGGTGGGTGGCTTGGCGGTGCGCCACCTGATCATCGGCGACGACTTCCGTTTCGGCCAGGGGCGGGCCGGCGACTTCGCCCTGCTGCAATCGGCTGGCCAGACGCATGGCTTCGGGGTCGAGGCGATGCATACCATCGAGGTGGCTGGCGAGCGGATCTCCAGTTCCGCCGTGCGCGATGCGCTGGGTAGCGGTGACCTCGAACATGCGGCGCGTCTGCTGGGTCGTCCCTACAGCATCGCTGGCCGGGTGGTGCATGGCGACAAGATAGGTCGCCAGCTCGGCTTCCCGACCGCCAACATCCAACTCAAGCGCAAG
The DNA here is from genome assembly GCA_013426785.1 of Rhodocyclaceae bacterium. Lineage (GTDB taxonomy): Bacteria > Pseudomonadota > Gammaproteobacteria > Burkholderiales > Rhodocyclaceae > Sulfuricystis. Next base: position 21,621 of record JACDZI010000017.1, read on the forward strand.
CGGGTGGCCCTTACCGGTGTTTTCGCGGCGACGGTATCTGGTCTTGACAAGCGCTTCCTGCCCGGCGCGGCCAGCCTCGGCGTACGTCCTACGCTGGGAGAAGGGCTGCGGCCCGTGCTCGAAGTGCATCTGTTCGACTTCGATCGGGACATCTACGGCGCGCACGTCACCGTGCATTTGCTGCACAAGCTGCGCGACGAGGCGAAATACGATTCCCATGCGGCACTGGCGGCGCAGATCGCCCGCGACGTGCAAGCAACCCAGGATTACTTTGCAGGCAATCAGATTGGTAAATGAGATGGCTGACTACCGCAAGACATTGAACATGCCCGACACCCCCTTCCCGATGCGCGGCGACCTTGCCAAGCGCGAGCCGGGCTGGGTGAAGGACTGGCAGGAAAAACGGCTCTACCAGCAGATCCGTGCAGTATCGCAAGGCCGGCCGCGTTTCGTGTTGCACGACGGGCCACCCTACGCCAACGGCGACATCCACATCGGCCACGCCGTGAACAAGATCCTCAAGGACATCATCGTCCGTGCCAAGACGCTGGCCGGTTTCGATGCACCCTACATTCCCGGCTGGGACTGCCACGGCCTGCCGATCGAGCACCAGATCGAGAAAACGCACGGCAAGCACCTCGAAGGTAATCAGGCGCGGACGCTGTGTCGCAGCTATGCCGAGGAACAAGTCGAGCGGCAGAAGAAGGATTTCATCCGCCTCGGCGTACTCGGCGACTGGGACAACCCCTACAAGACGATGGAGTTCTGGACCGAGGCCGACGAGATCCGCGCGCTCGGCGAGATGTACCGCAAGGGCTATCTGTTCAAGGGCCTCAAGCCTGTCAACTGGTGCTTCGACTGCGGTTCGGCGCTGGCCGAAGCCGAAGTCGAGTACGCTGACAGGAAGAGCCCGGCCATCGACGTCGCCTTCCCGCTGGCTGCCGCCGAGCGTGGCCGCCTGGGGAGCGCTTTCGATGTCGCCGCGTTGCCGGACAAGACGGTTTTTGCGGTGATCTGGACCACCACGCCGTGGACCCTTCCCGGCAACCAGGCGCTCAACATCCATTCCGAGTTCGTCTATGAACTGGTCGATACGCCGAAAGGGCTGCTGATCCTCGCCGCCGAGCTGAGGACCAGCGCGCTGGAACGCTACGGGCTGGAAGGCAAGGTGCTCGGCGCCTGCCGTGGCATCGCGCTGGATCGGATGCAGTTTCGCCACCCGTTCTATGACCGCGCCGCGACGGTGTTCCTCGGCGACTACGTGACGCTCGATACCGGCACGGGCATCGTACACAGCGCGCCCGCCTACGGCATGGAAGACTTTGATTCCTGCAAGCGTGCCGGCATGAAGAACGACGAGATCCTGACCCCCGTGCAGGGCGATGGCCGCTTCGCCGACAGCCTGCCGTTCTTCGGTGGCCAGCACATATGGAAGGCCAACCCGCTGATCGTCGACAAGCTCGCCGAAGTCGGCGCCCTGCTGGCCGGCGGCGAGATCGTCCACAGCACCATGCACTGCTGGCGGCACAAGACGCCGACTATCTATCGCGCCACGACGCAGTGGTTCGTCGGCATGGACCGCCAGCCGCGCGAGGGCGAGACGCTGCGCAGCGCGGCGCTGGCCGCCATCGAGGCCACCGAGTTCTTCCCCGGCTGGGGCAAGGCGCGCCTGCACGCGATGATCGCCAACCGGCCCGACTGGTGCGTGTCCCGACAAAGAAACTGGGGCGTGCCGATCCCCTTCTTTCTGCACCGGGAAACGGGCGAGCCGCATCCGCGCACGCTGGAATTGCTGGAAGCCGTGGCGCAGCGCATCGAACAGGGCGGCATCGAAGCCTGGTTCGCGCTTGACGCAAAAGAACTACTTGGTGATGAAGCCGGCCAGTACGACAAGATGACGGACACGCTCGACGTCTGGTTCGACTCCGGCACCACTCACCGCAGCGTATTACGTGGCAAAAGCGGCGGCTCGCACGCCGACGCTTGTGATTGGCCGGCCGACCTGTATCTGGAAGGCTCGGACCAGCATCGCGGCTGGTTCCACTCGTCCCTGCTCACTGGCTGCTGCATCGACGGTCGCGCGCCTTACCAGGGGTTGCTGACGCACGGCTTCGTCGTCGACGGCAAGGGCATGAAGATGTCCAAGTCGAAGGGCAATGTCGTCGCGCCGCAGCAGGTGTCGGACACGCTCGGTGCCGAGATCCTGCGCCTATGGACCGCCTCGACCGATTACTCGGGCGAACTGACCATCTCCAAGGAAATCCTCGACCGCGTGGTGGAGGTTTATCGCCGCCTGAGGAATACCCTCAAGTTCCTGCTGGCCAATACCGCCGATTTCGATGCGGCCAGCCAGATGCTGCCGGTTGGGGAGTGGCTGGAAATCGACCGCTACGCGCTGGCGCTGACGCACGAGTTGCAGGACGACTGTGTGGCCACCTACGACCGCTACGAGTTTCACAAGGTCGTGCAGGGTTTGCAGAACTTCTGCGCCGAGGACCTCGGCGCGTTCTACCTCGACATCCTCAAGGATCGCCTGTACACCAGCGCCGCCGATTCGCGCGCCCGCCGTTCGGCGCAAAGCGCACTGTGGCACATTGTGCAGAGCCTCACCCGCCTGATGGCGCCGATCCTCGCCTTCACTGCCGAGGAGATCATGGCGGTGCAGGGCATGGAAAGCGTTATGCTGACGACCTGGCACACGCTGCCCGCGCTAGATGAAAAGTCGGCGCTGGCGGGACGGTGGAGTTCGATCCGTGCCGTGCGCGCCGAGGTGCTCAAAAAAATCGAGGAAGTGCGCAGCGCGGGTGGCGTCGGCTCCTCGCTGCAGGCGGAAGTGACGATTGCCGCCAGTGGAGAAACCCACGACCTGCTGGCCTCGCTGGGTGACGACCTGAAGTTCGTGCTGATTTGTTCGAAAGTTACGCTCGAAAAACTCGGTTCCGGCGACACGGCCATTACCGTTGCGCCCAGCGAGCACAACAAATGTGCCCGTTGCTGGCACTGGCGGGACGACGTCGGCCGGCACGACCATGCCGCCGAGCATCCGGAACTATGCGGTCGCTGCACGACCAACCTGTTTGGTACCGGCGAGGCGCGCGACTTTGCCTAGGCTGACGCGCTGGCTGGGCTTGGCCGGCGCGGTGATCGCGCTCGATCAGCTCAGCAAGCTGTGGGTGCTGGGCAGCTTCCGGCCCGGCGAGAGCGTGGCGGTGACGGGCTTCTTCAACCTGGTACTGGTGTTCAATCCGGGTGCGGCCTTCAGTTTCCTGTCCGACGCTGGTGGCTGGCAGAAATGGTTTTTCGTCGCGCTGGCCTTGGCGATTTCCGCCTGGCTGGTGATGATGCTGCGGCGGCATGCGGCCGAGACCCTGCTGCCGGCGGCACTCGCGCTGGTGCTGGGCGGCGCGCTGGGCAATGTCATTGACCGGCTGCGCTTTGGCGCGGTGGCTGATTTCCTCGACTTTCATGTCGCCGACTGGCACTGGCCAGCCTTTAACGTTGCCGACTCCGCCATCACCGTTGGCGTCATCGTGCTGCTGTGGCAGCAACTCACCCACAAGGAACAGCGCAATGACTGACCGTGTCCGGCTCGATAGCCTGGTTACCCTCCATTACCGTGTTGCCACGGCCGACGATATCGAGGTCATCGCCACCTTTGGCAGCACGCCGGCCACCCTGCAACTGGGCAGCGGCGAACTGGCTCCCCCGCTTGAAGCCTGCCTCGACGGCCTGCCGGTGGGGGAGCGCCATGTTTTCCTGCTCGACCCGGAGCAGGCCTTCGGCCCGCATAATCCAGACCTGATGCAGCGCCTTCCCCGCAGCGAACTACCGAACGGCGGCGAGGGCATCGGTGTGCTTACCCTGATCGAATTCGCCGTTCCCGGTGCACCGGGCGGCCCCAAGTTTACCGGACTGGTGCGCGAACTGGATGAGGACAGTGCCTTGGTCGACTTCAACCATCCGCTCGCCGGCAAGTCGATCCGTTTCGAAGTCGAAGTGATAGGAGTGCTCTGATGGACATCCTGCTTGCCAATCCCCGCGGTTTCTGCGCTGGCGTCGAACGCGCTATCGCCATCGTCGAACGCGCCCTGGAAAAGTACGGTGCGCCGATCTATGTGCGCCACGAAGTGGTGCACAACCGTTTCGTCGTCGACAGCCTGAAGGCCAAGGGTGCATTGTTCATCGAAGAACTCGACGAGGTGCCGGATGGGGCGACGCTGATCTTCAGCGCCCATGGCGTGCCGAAGAGCGTGCGCGAGGAAGCCGACCGGCGTGGCCTCAAAGTATTCGATGCCACCTGCCCGCTGGTGACCAAGGTGCATCTCGAAGTGGAGCGCCATCGCCGTCAGGGGCGTGAAGTGATCATGATCGGACACAAGGGCCATCCGGAGGTCGAGGGCACGATGGGTCAATGGGAGAGCGGCATGCATCTGGTCGAGAGCGTCGGAGATGTCGCGCAGCTAACAGTTAATTCCGGTGGGATGGTCCCTGCGCTCGCCTACGTGACGCAGACCACCCTGTCGATGGATGATGCTGCCGCCATCGTATTGGCGCTCAGAAAGCGCTTCCCGAATATCGTCGGGCCGAAGAAGGACGATATCTGCTATGCGACGCAGAACCGGCAGGATGCCGTGCGCGAAATCACCAAATTATCCGAAGTCGTCCTGGTGGTCGGTTCTCCAACCAGTTCCAATTCCAATCGCTTGCGTGAAACCGCAGCGAGCCGCGGCTTGCCTGCCTATCTGATCGATGGTCCGGAGGAGATTGATCCGGCTTGGCTGGAGGGGAAGTATCGGGTTGGCGTGACGGCCGGTGCCTCGGCCCCGGAGATTCTGGTCGAGCAGGTGATAGATCGTCTTCGACAGTTAGGCGCCGATAATGTGGAAAAGGTCTCAGGTGTCGAGGAAAACATCGTCTTTGCCATGCCGCGCTTCGATTGAGGTTCCATTAACGGCGCAACAGCGGCCGGACAAGAATTTCGATTCGCAGGCGGCTTTTCACCGGAAAGTCATCAATCCGGGCTGGTTCGAAAGCGATTTTTCCAAACTGCCTCGCCAGGGCCTCCGCGAGTCCAGGGTTGACAGCGGCATCCCCGATTTCAACCCGGTCAATGCGCCCGACCTCATTGATGAAGAGTATCAGATGTAGCTTGCCTGCCCCCCCCAGGTTATCGAGTTCCGTTGTCTCCAATTCCGGTTCGTCCAGTACCCGCGGACGCAGCGATACCTCGTTAGCATCATAGTAGTTGGGCAGCGGCAAGCCCGGAGGCAGTGCCGGGTTTGCATGGCGTTCTGCCGGGTCGAGCGTGAAGCCACCGCTACCTAGCTCGGTCGCGACGATGGCAGGCGCACTCGGCATTACAGGTCGTGACAGTGGCGATTTTGGCTCAACCGGAGTAGTCATGGCCACCGCAGGCAGTAGCTGGTACGACGCCAGCCTGACGGTTATCGGGGCAGCAGACCCTGTCGCCTGAGCGCGCGGTTCGGCAGCATTCTGCACTCTTGACCAGTGGGCATCACCCGGATGGGTGAATAGGGCTCCCGCATGGATGGATAGTGAAATTGTCATGGCCACCGCCAATCTCAACCACGCAGCATGCTGCGCCGCAACCAGCGAGGTAGGATGGATCAAGGTTGATTCAGACATGTTTTCGATAGGGTAGCCCGGCTCGGCGGGTCTTGCCGGGTGGATGCAACGATAATCGAAACACCCATAATTGCTACCCGCCATTCATAAGCTCCAACAAACCATTCGTCGTGAAATGCTGGTATTGAATGGGTGGGACGCTAACATCATGATCAAGGAGAAAACCCAATGGCACTTCCCATCATCCAACACACCCACCGTTCGGCGCGTGGCTTTTCACTCATCGAATTGATGGTCGTCATAGCCATCATCAGTATTCTTTCTGCGATTGCGCTTCCCTCTTATCGGGATTACCTGGCGCGCGGTTTCATTTCGGGTGCAACCGGTGCCGTATCCGAAATACGTACGCGCGCCGAACAGTGGTTTGCCGACCGGCGCACCTACGTCGGCTTTTCCTGCGCACCGACCGGGGCGCCGGAGAATTTTGCCGTCACCTGTACTGCCGACACCAATACGTACACGATTAGCGCGACAGGGTCTGGCTCAATGTCGGGCTATTCCTATACGATCAACCAGTCGAACGCGAAAACTTCGACTACCCCAACTTCTTCAGGTGCTTGCTGGATCACCAAAAATGGCGGGGTCTGCTGATGTCCGTGCGCCGCCATCGCGGAGTTACCGCCCTTGAGTTGATCATTGTTGTTGCGGTGATGGGGGTGATACTGCTGATTGCCATGCCGTCGTTCATGTCGATGATGGCAAACCAACGGATCAAAACCACGGCCGAATCTTTACGAGCCGGGTTGCAGTCTGCGCGCATGGAGGCTATCAAACGGGGCCGTGGAGTCGTGTTCAGCATGGCAACCCTGGATTCGTCGTGGATTGTCGGCTGTGAAATACCGATCAGTGAAGATAACGATGGCGATGGCCTGGCTGACTGTCCAGCTCAGATCCAGTTTTCCGCCAGTGTGGTGGGCGGGGCTGATTCAATCACCATCACATCCGATGACGGTACGCTCGCGACCTTCACCCCCATCGGACTGGTTCGTCAGGTCAATCAGGATGGGTCTACTCCGTTCACGCAGATCAATGTGACGGCGCCCTTAGTCAATGTCGCCGGGTTGCGGCCGATGCGTGTCCTGCTGCCTGCAGGTGGATTGTCGCGCATTTGCGACCCGGCGGTGACAGATTCTGGAGACACACGAAAATGCTGAAAAATCAGGCTGGCTCGATTCTTATCGAAGGGCTCGTCTCTGTCGCCATCTTTGCCTTTGGGGTTTTGGCGCTGATAGGTATGCAGTCGGTTGCCATCAAAAATGCCAGTCAAGCCCAGTACCGCAACGAGGCGGGCCAGTTGGCCAACCAGATTCTCAGCCAGATCATGGTCGATCAGGCGAACACCGCCAACTACGACGATGACAGTTCCGGTAGTCCGGCCAAGGACGCGTGGCTCACCCAGGTCCAGAACGTGTTACCGAACGGTACCGGCTCGGTTGCTTATGTCGATACGTCAACGACACCGCGACAAGTCACCATCACCCTGACATGGCGTTCCCCCGGTGAGGAGGTTGGCCAGGAGCATCAGTACGTCGTTACGGCCACTGCCATGCCGGCGGTGAATTAGGAGAGGGGCGCATGGCTATCCACCCTGGACAAAAAGGCTTTTCGCTGATCGAATTGATGATTGGCGTAGCCCTCGCCTTGGTCGCTTTATTGGCATTGACCGCCATTTTGGCGGGGTTTAATCAGCAAAAAAAGGCGACCGTCAGTACCTCGGATGCACAAGTGGCCGGTGGGGTAGCCGCATTCATGATCGAGCGCGATTTGCGCAGGGCAGGTTATGGCATCAACAGCGAACCCTTACTCAATTGCTCCCTTCATCTGAAGGACACCAGCGGCGGCCCCGTCCCCATGCAACTCCAGCCGGTCGCCATTACCGCAGGCGCCACCGACCAGATTTCTATTGTCTATGGTGTCGCGCGGCACGGTTGGTACTATGCGACGCTGACCCCCCCGACCGGCACCAATTTTCCCGGTGACCAGAGCGACCTGACGGTAGACAATGTTTACGGGTTCAAGGTAGGCGACTTGATCGCCATCGGCCAGAGCGGGGTTGATCCCGATGCGAATGGCGTCAATGACTGCTCGCTGCGGGAAGTAACGGCGATTGACCCGTTTGCTTTCCGCTTGTCGCATGCGGGTGGAACCTACAACACGACAGGCGGAGAGGGTATTCCCTATACCAAGGGGGCGCGTATCTACAACCTGGGGCTGGCGGCCAATGCCGAATTGCCCGAAGTCATTACCTATGCCATCAATGCCAATAATGAGCTGACCATGACTAGTCGTCAGACGGGATTCCAGCCGGTTGCCATCGGCGAGAACATCGTCATGCTGCGCGCCTGGTACTGCAAGGATACGGTGAATGCCATACCCAGCACGATTAACACCTGCGATCAGACGCTGCCGCTCAACGTGGCGGCCTGGCGCCAGGTGATCGCTGTTCGTTTTGCCGTGGTTTCCCGCAGCCCCAATCGCGAGAATACCGCTATCAGCGATGCCACCCTGCCACTCTGGCCGGACATGACCTTGCCTTCCGGCCCGGTGTTGGCGGGGCCGACGCTGGCCTTGACTGCCGAACAGCAGCACTATCGTTACCGCGTCTATGGCACGCTGGTTCCCATTCGCAACATGATCTGGCAGGTTCCAACCAACTGAGGCAGGCAGACATGAAACGCGAACAAGGTTTCATCCTCTTCATTGCACTCACCATGCTGGCCTTGATGACGATCATTGCCCTTGCACTGGTGCGCGCCGTGGATACGACCAACGAGGTGGCGAACAATATCGGCTTCGTCCAGTCCACGCTGATTTCCAGCGATAGCGGTCTTGAGGCCGCCACGACCTGGCTGCAGGGCAACCCGGGTCTTCTGAACGCGGATGACGACACGAATGGTTACTATGCGCGCGATGTCGAATTGCTGGCCACCAACCAGTTGATCGACTACACCGGCAGTGCCTCGCCGGGTAACGTAAACGACGATGTCGATTGGGACAATACCGGCAACGGACCCTATAAGGTCAAACTGCATGCCGCCGCCGATACGGCCGGCAACCAGATTGCCTACATCATCCACCGCCTGTGCGATGCCTACGGCTCACCGGGGGCCAGCGGTGTGCGTTGCGCCCGCATGAGTCTGAGCGCGACCGGGGGCGCATCGAAAAGCGGTGCCGGCGGCTATGGCAGCCTGGCCATTTCGACCAAATCGCAAATCTATTACCGGATCACCACCCGGGCCAAGGGCCCACGCAATACGGCCAGTTTCACCCAGGCCACCATTGTCATCGAATATTGAACGGGGACCACCATGAGACATTTCCTCCGGCTTCTGAAGTCCGCCCTCTGCATCGGCAGTGTTCTTGTTGGAACCCAGGCCCACTCCTATGACGTGCTGGATATTTCGGCCGAACCGCTGGGTACCGGTACGGGCTTGTCGGTCAAACCCAACCTCTGGTTCATCCTCGACGATTCAGGCAGTATGAACTCGACCTTTACGCCTGATTATGTCAGCAGCTCGATCTGCTCGACCAACATGAGCGCGCCCGGTTCGACCTACGATTGCGGCATTGGCGACGCCCCCTACATGGCAGCCGGGTTCAACAAGAGCTACTACAACCCGGCGATCACCTACACACCGCCGGTCGATTCCAGCGGCACCTCCCTCGGCAATGCCACTCCGACGGCAGCCAAGGGCAATGCCTTCCAGTATCCCGGTGCGAGTTCGCCCGTGACCACGAGCTGTTATTCCACGGCATACTCCAATATTGGCAGCCACGGCAACAAGGTCTGTGATTTGACGACCAAGTTCCCACACCGTTACTACTGCAAAAGCGGCGTGGCTGTGAGCACGGCTAATTGCGTTGAACCGCAGACAGGTACGCCGTATGCCTATCCCAATGGTACCTATCTTTATCGTGTGGCAGGGACTGTATCTGTCTCACGTAAATCGAACGAGGCCACGATAGAGACAGCCGCACCGCACTATTTGTCAGTTGGGCAGGTGGTCTCGATAGACGATGTGTCCGTTGGGCCGGGGGTCTCGACAGAAGGTGAAGGCACTGGTAACAGTTTCAATGGCCGCTTTGTCATCACGGCTGTCCCGACAGCAACCACGTTCACTTATTTGAATGCAGGTCCGTATACAGAGAAGACTCCAGACACTGATGGATCAGTCTATTGGACGCCCGACGGTGCGCCTTATTACTACGTAATGTCCGGTTCTCCGATCTGGTGTAGTGATAAGGGGCTGACGAACTGCCCTGGCACCAAGTGGTCATCGACAAATAAGTACCCCCGCTTCGGTTGGGGAGGTGCGGTTGAGGGAGTGGCCTCCGCCGTAACCGTAACCGTTACCAAGGCAGGCGGCAGTGGCTGTGATCTGGACCGGTGGTGGCTGCCATGTCGGGTGACCACCATCATGGTGGATAGCCGTGGTGCCAATGAATTGCTGCTTTATGAACCAACGTCAGACCGATCTCAACGCGTAAGCGTCGGCACTACCGACAACAATGCCACCCGCCAGCATCTTGCAGATGAGATCATGTGGGCCATCAACTTATCGGGGAGGTTTGAAGCCACGCCGACCGTCTCCTGTAGCGGCAGGGGGACGAATTGTCAGCCGAAATTCATCGTTACTGCCCCGCCGGGAGCGACGGCGGCACAAACCGCGACTACCGGCAACGATACCTTCAACAATAAGACGCTGACGATAACCGACAACAGCGCCAACATCACCACGACGGTGTCCAACAACGGCCGGTTCTCCGGTGGCAAAAATTACCAGGCATCCTCCGCGGGCGTCACTTTTACCCGCTACGACATCGTCCCGGGAAATACCTTCCCGAAAGCGGCGACGCGCACCGATTGTGCCGGCGCCACTTGTAACCATACCGAAGAGTTGCAGAACTTCGCCAACTGGTTCTCCTACTATCGTGGTCGCCTGCTGATGACCAAGTCGGCGATTGCCCGGGCCTTCAAGGATGTCAACGATGCATCGCCCGGCATTGGTTTCCGTGTCGGCTTCTCGGTGATCAGCGTGGGCACCAGCAACCCGCAGGGCAGCTTTGCCGAGTTGGGTATTGCCGACTTCAATGCCAGCCAGCGCAGCAGTTTCTATAGCAAGCTCTTCGCCATCACGCCCAACAGTGGGACCCCGTTGCGCACGGCGCTGTCGCGCGCCGGCCAGATGTATGCCGGCAATCTGGGTACCGATCCGATGCAGTATTCCTGTCAGCAGAACTACACTTTTCTGGCGACGGATGGCTACTGGAACAACGACATCGAGCTGAATACCAACTTCAACATGACGCGGGAGGGCCCGGTGGGCAATGCCGATCCCTCGGCATCCACCAATGCGCCTTACAAGGACAAACGGGATCAATCCGATACGCTGGCCGACATCGCCCGCTACTACTACAAGAACGACCTGAAGACCAGCGTCATGGATGACGTGCCCAAGGCTTCAGGAGACGAGACCACAGATGCAAAAATGTGGCAGCACATGAAGACCTTCACCATGGGACTGGGCGTGGATGGCAACCTCACCTTCTGTTCCTCCTATGCCGCTGGTTGTTCGGCCGACTACAACACCATCCTGGCCGATGGCGCAAAGGACTGGGGCAACCCGATCACCAATCCGAAGTCCGACCGTATTGACGATCTGTGGCATGCGGCGGTGAATGGCCATGGCCAATATTTCTCGGCAGCCGATCCCAATGATGTGGCTGACGGCATTGCGAAGGCTTTGGCCGCAACCGAGCAGCAGACCGGTTCGGCGGCGGCAGCAGCGACCTCGAACCTCGAACCGGTGGCCGGTGACAACTACGCCTATGTCGCCAGCTATACGACCAATGTCTGGGATGGCAACCTTGAAGCGAAGAACATCAATCTTTCCACGGGGGAACTGTCGAGCAGTTCTGTCTGGTCGGCACGCGACCAACTGGATACCCTTGCGCAGGGCACCGGGCGCATCATCTACACCTACGGAGACGATCCGCTGACAACCCCCGCGGTTGAAAAGAAGAAGCTTATGACGTGGTCCAGATTGACCACCGCCGAGCAGGTCTACTTCAATCCCGCCCAGATGACAGCGTGCAATCCCGTCGCCAACTGTCCCGGCGCGACCAGCGAAGTCCTGTTCGACTTCATTACCGGCAAGCTCGATGCCACGACCAACAGCACCTTCCGTGTACGCGAACACGTATTGGGAGACATTGTCAGTTCGCAGCCGGTTTACGTGAAGACCCCGGGGTTCAACTATGCCGACTCGGGTTACGCCAGCTATAAAACCACCACCCGCCAGGGTATGGTCTATGTGGGCGCCAATGATGGCTTCTTACATGCCTTCAATGCCGATACCGGATCTGAAGTGTGGGCTTACGCACCCAGCGCGGTAATGCCCAATCTGTGGCGGCTTGCCGATCCTGCGTATAGCCACAGGTTCTATGTGGATGGCACCCTGACGGCCGCCGATGTGAAGGATTCCGGCTGGAAAACCATCCTCGTGGGAGGCATGAACGATGGCGGCAAGCATTACTACGCTTGGGATGTCACGCTGCCAGCCTCCCCTGAACTGCTTTGGGAGTTCACGGATACCGACATGGGCTTTACCTACGGCAACCCGGTCGTCACCAAGCTGGCCGATGGCAGTTGGGTGGTATTGCTCACCTCCGGTTACAACAATGCCAGCGGTAAAGGTTGCCTCTATGTTCTCGATGCAATCACCGGCGCTGAAAAGATGTCAAAAATATGCGTCAGTGGCGGATCATCAACCAGCCAGATCGGCCTGGCGAAGATTGCCAACTGGGTGGATGACTTGATGGTCAATAATACGACCAAGTATGTTTATGGCGGCGACCTGAATGGCGACATGTGGCGTTTCGACCTCGATGCTGGCACAGTCACTTTGCTGGCTTCGGTAGGTGAACCGATCACGACCCGACCCGAACTGGCCGAGGTCAAGGACAAGCGTGTCGTCTTGTTCGGCACCGGCTTGTTCCTACAGGGCGCCGATCGAACCGATGCGGATGATCGGGCTATCTATGCCATCAAGGACGATGGTACGACCTACTATTCGAGCGTCAAGGGTAACAGGCAATTTGTTGAGCAAACGTATACCGCGACCGGCAGTACCCGAACACTTTCAAGCTATCCAGTGGATTGGGACTCCCGGGGAGGTTGGTATATCCCCCTGCCGGATAGCGGCGAGCGCGTCAACGTCGATCCGAAGATCCAGCTGGGCACCATGGTAATTGCCTCAAACGTTCCAACGACAGTGGGCGCCAATACCTGTACCGTCGGCGGCTATGCCTGGATCAACTACATCGATTTTGCTACCGGTTCCGATGTCAAGAACATCAATGGAGAGACCATCTATCCTTCGCTAAAGATTGAAGGTGCGCTCGCGGTCGGTGTCAACATCGTCCGACTCCCCGACGGTAAGGTTGTTGCCATTATCACGACGGCTGACAACCGCCACCCGGTGACGGAAGTTCCCGTCGGCGTAGGCAGCAGCAAGGCGCGGCGGATCTCGTGGCGGGAGATCATCAACAACTGATGGCCTGCGCGACAGTTTGATCTGTGAACAAATCGGGCGGTTATAATCGCGCCCGATTTGTTTTTTCGCTGCTGTAGCTCAGTTGGTAGAGCAACTGATTCGTAATCAGTAGGTCGCCAGTTCGATTCCGGCCAGCAGCACCAATAAAATCCGGCTCCCGCGATGGGGGCCGTTCTGGTTGATAAAGTACCCCATGGATGTTCGCTCCCAAGCTTTTGACCGTATACGCCGCTTCCTGAGCGGCGGGCTTGACATAGTCGAGTATCTCGGCTTGGTAATCATCGGCATTGCCACCACGGCGGCTATGTACCATGAAGTCGTCACCATGGTTGCCGCCAGCCGCGTACAGCTGGCTGACCTGCTGCTGATGTTCCTCTACCTGGAAGTGTTGGCGATGATCGGCCAGTATTTCAAGTCCGGTCAGTTGCCGGTACGCTTCCCGATGTATATCGCCATGGTCGCGCTGGCCCGCTACCTGATTCTCGACATCAAGGACATGACCGAATGGCGCATGCTGGCGGTCGCCATGGCCATACTCCTGCTGACGCTGGGCGTGCTGGCCATCCGCTACGGCCACGTGCGTTTCCCCTATCGCGAGGATGCCAGCGAAGGCACTGCCGAAAAACCGTTTGTGAAAGAGTAATCATGCCCCAGCCCCTCTTTGAAGCCTCCATCACCAGCCTGCCGCTGCTCGGCCGCGGCAAGGTGCGCGATATCTTCGCCGTTGGCGGGGACAAGATGCTGATCGTCACCACCGACCGCCTGTCGGCCTTCGACGTAATCCTGCCGGATCCGATTCCCGGCAAGGGCGCGGTGCTGACGGCGGTGGCCGACTTCTGGTTCAAGAAGCTCGCCCACATCCTGCCCAACCAACTGACCGGCATCGATCCCGAAACAGTGGTGGCCCCTGTCGAGCGTGACCAGGTGCGTGGGCGCGCCATCGTGGTGAAGAAGCTCAAGCCACTGCCAATCGAGGCGGTGGTGCGCGGCTACCTGATCGGTTCCGGCTGGAAAGACTACCAGGCGACCGGCAAGGTCTGCGGCATTCCCCTGCCGGCTGGCCTGCAGATGGCGCAGCAGCTTCCCGAGCCATTGTTTACGCCTTCCACCAAGGCCGAGATCGGCACTCACGACGAGAACATCGACTACGCCGCCGTCGAGAAGACCGTCGGCCCTGTCCTTGCTGCCCAGGTGCGCGATGCCGCGTTGCAACTCTATAGCGAAGCGGCGGCCTATGCCTTGACGCGCGGCATCATCATCGCTGACACCAAGTTCGAATTCGGGCTCGATGCGGCGGGTACGCTGCACCTGATCGACGAGGTGCTGACCCCCGATTCCTCGCGCTTCTGGCCGGCAGACACTTATGAGGTCGGCACCAGCCCGGCCAGTTTCGACAAGCAGTTCGTGCGCGACTACCTTGAAACGATCGACTGGAACAAGCAGGCGCCGGGGCCGCGGCTGCCGGCCGGCATCCTCGAGAAAACTTCCGCGAAATACCGCGAAGCGCTGGACCGCCTGATTACCTGAACGCCGTCCTGCCGGCGCCGACTTTTTGCGGGCATTGATTTCATGCCCGTCACTCCCATGTGGACCCTATGAACACAGAGAACCCCCTGCTCGATTTTTCCTGCCTGCCGCGCTTCGATATCATCGAACCGGGCCATGTCGCTCCCGCCATCCGCCAGTTGCTCGACGAAAACCGGGCCTTGCTGGCCCGGCTTCAGCAGCCTGATGCGCCGGCGACCTGGGACGATTTCGTCACCCCGATGACCGATGCCGGCGAACGCCTGTCGCGTGCCTGGGGTGTCGTGGTGCACCTGCATGGCGTCAATGACGTACCGGAGTGGCGCGAGGCCTATAACGCCCTGTTGCCCGAGGTGAGTCGCTTTTTTGCCGAACTCGGGCAGAATCTGGCGTTGTTCGCCAAGCTCAAGGCGCTCGCCGCCAGCTCCGAATATGCGACGCTGTCGCCGACCCGTCAGCGCATCGTCGCGCACGATCTGCGCGACTTCCGCCTGTCCGGCGCCGAACTGCCCGAAGACCGGAAGCCGCGTTTCCAGGCGATCCAGGAAGAACAGTCCGCCTTGGCGTCCAAGTTCTCGGAAAACCTGCTCGATGCCACCAACGCCCACGCCGAGTGGGTGACCGAAGAAAGCCGCCTGGCCGGCCTGCCCGCCGACGTGAAAGCTGCGGCCCGTGCGGCGGCGGAACAGGAAGGCAGGGTGGGTTGGAAGTTCACGCTGCACGCGCCGTCCTACATCCCCGTCCTGCAATATGCCGATGACCGCGAATTACGTGCTGCGCTCTATCGTGCCTATGCCACGCGTGCCTCCGAGTTCGGCAAACCCGACTGGGACAACGGCCCGCTGATCGATCGCATTCTTACCCTGCGCGCCGAGGAAGCGGTCCTGCTCGGCTATGCCAGTTATGCCGAGGTCTCGCTGGTGCCGAAGATGGCCGAATCCCCGGCGCAGGTGGCGAGTTTCCTGCGCGAACTGGCGGCCAAGGCGCGCCCCTTCGCCGAACGCGACATGGCCGAACTGCGCGAATTCGCCCGCTGCGAACTGGGCCTGGCACAACTGGCAAGCTGGGATCTGGCTTGGGCGTCCGAGAAACTCAAGCTAGCGCGCTACGCCTTTTCCGACGACGAGGTGAAGCAGTATTTCCCCGAGCACAAGGTGATTGAGGGCCTGTTCCGCGCCATCGAAACACTCTTCGGCGTGCAGATCGAGGCGGATGAGGCCGTGGTTTGGCATCCGGCCGTGCGGCTGTTCCGCATCCGGCGCGCTGGCCGACTGGTCGGCCAGTTCTATCTCGATCTTTATGCCCGCGAAACCAAGCGCGGCGGGGCCTGGATGGCCGATGCGATCGGTCGCCGGCTCACGGTCGCGGGCGTGCAGACGCCCGTGGCCTATCTGTGCTGCAACTTTCCGGCACCGGTGGGTGATCGTTCGGCGACCTTCAGCCACGACGACGTGCTTACCTTGTTCCACGAGACCGGCCACGGCCTACACCACCTGCTGACGGAGGTGGATGAACTACCGGTGTCCGGCATCGTTGGCGTGGAGTGGGATGCCGTCGAATTGCCCTCGCAGTTCTTCGAGAACTTTTGCTGGGAATGGGATGTTCTCGAAAGAATGACCGCGCATGTCGACAGCGGTGAAAAGCTGCCCCGTACCCTCTACGACAAGATGATCGCCGCCAAGAATTTCCAGAGCGGCATGCAGTTCCTGCGGCAGATCGAGTTCGCGCTGTTCGACCTGCGGCTGCACAGCGAATATGCCCCCGGCGGCGAACGCTCGGTCATTGACCTGCTCGACGAAGTGCGCCGCGAGGTGGCGGTGGTCGTTCCGCCGGCCTGGAACCGTTTCCCGCACAGCTTCGGGCACATCTTCGCCGGCGGCTATGCGGCGGGCTATTACAGCTACAAGTGGGCGGAAGTCTTGTCTGCCGACGCCTACGCGGCCTTCGAGGAAGCGGCGCCGATAGCCGGCACGGTGATGGATGCAGCAACCGGTGCCCGCTTCAGGCGCGAAATCCTTGCCGTTGGCGGCTCCCGCCCGGCACTGGAATCGTTCACCGCGTTTCGCGGTCGCGCTCCCAGCCCCGACGCCCTGCTGCGCCATAACGGCATGTTTGCCGACGTATAGCGGGTCGGCAGAGCAGGGGAGGCTCTGCGCCTAGTCGCCCGCTTCCCGGATCAGCGCGGCAAGTTCGCGGTCGAGCAGTCCGGCATCACCAGCATTCAGTTCCACCAGGCGGCGCAAATGCGTCACGCTGTCGAGGTCGATGCTGTCGCAGCGCAACCCGACACGCCGGCCCGCTACATGGGTGATCGTGGCATTCATGGTGATGGTCGTGTTGGCCGCCAGGTTGAGGCGCAACAGACAGTGGTCACCGTTCTGGCCGGTCCAGTTTTCTGGAACCTTGACCAGAGCACCCTTCAGGGAAATGTCGTAAAGCTCGGCGGCGATCAACTCTGCGTGTATCACGAGCTGGACGGGCGAGTGGAAATGGGCGCGCCAGAACTGGCGGCGATTCTTCGAGGTGTTCATTGGACGCTCCCGAGGGCAATGGGGACGATTGGCTTTGCGTATCATACCCGTCCTCCTGTCGGGAACCGATCCATGAAAATTGCCACCTGGAACGTCAATTCACTGAAGGTCAGACTACCCCACGTCCTCGACTGGCTGGCCATCGTACAACCCGATGCGCTTTGCCTTCAGGAGACCAAGACGGAGGATGGTGGCTTCCCTTTCGCCGCGCTCGAAGCCGCCGGCTATCATGCCTTGCACAACGGGCAGAAAACCTACAACGGCGTTGCCATCCTGTCCCGCGCCGAGCCGGAGAACGCCTCGCGCGACCTGCCCGGCTTCGACGATCCGCAGAAACGCATCATTGCCGCGACGGTCAACGGGGTTCGCCTGGTCTGCGCCTACATGCCCAACGGCCAGGCGGTCGGTTCCGATAAATATGAATACAAGCTGAAATGGCTGAAAGCCCTGACCGGCTGGCTCCGGGAAGAGTTGCAACGCTATCCACGCCTTGCGCTGCTGGGCGATTTCAATATCGCTCCTGAGGATCGGGATGTGCACGATCCCGCCGTCTGGCAGGGCCAGATCCTCTGTAGCGAGGCCGAGCGTGATGCACTTCGCTCAATGCTGGCGCTGGGACTGACCGACGCCTTCCGCCTCTTCGATCAGCCGGAGAAGAGCTTTTCATGGTGGGATTACCGCATGATGGCGTTTCGTCGCAACATCGGCTTGCGCATCGACCATATCCTGCTGTCCCAAGCTCTGGCGGAGGTTTGCCATGCCTGCACGATCGACAAGGCGCCACGCCGGCTTGAGCGTCCATCCGATCATGCCCCGGTGATCGTGGAACTTGTTGATTAGGCTGATTTCCCCGGCTTTTCTGCTGCACTGCGGGGTCCGGTCGGGCTAGAATGCCGCATGCTCAAGCAACGCACCCTTAAAACCATTGTCCGCGCCACCGGCGTTGGCCTGCATTCCGGCGACAAGGTCACGCTGGTATTACGTCCCGCACCACCGGGGACGGGGATTGTCTTCCACCGTGTCGATCTGGTCCCGCCGGTCGATATCAAGGCCGACCCTTATGCCGTAGGCGATACACGCATGGCCTCCTGTCTCGAAAAAGAGGGAGCCAAGCTGGGTACGGTCGAGCATCTGATGTCGGCGCTGGCCGGTCTTGGGATCGACAACCTGCATGTCGACGTCGATGCCGAGGAAATCCCGATCATGGATGGCTCGGCTGCCCCTTTCGTTTTCCTCCTGCAATCCGTCGGCATCGTCGAACAAAATGCGCCCAAACGTTTCCTCAGGGTGAAAAAGGCGGTCGAGGTCACCGAGGGAGACAAGTGGGCGCGACTCCTGCCCTACGAGGGATTCCGCCTCGAATTTTCAATCCAGTTCAATCACCCGGCGGTGGATCGTTCCGGTACCCATGTGACCGTGGACTTTGCCGATCAGTCCTATATCCGCGATATTTCGCGGGCTCGCACTTTCGGCTTCACCCAGGATGTCGAGGCGATGCGTGCCCAGGGCCTTGCTTTGGGTGGCAGCCTCGAAAATGCCATTGTGATGGACGAATATCGCGTGCTGAATGCCGATGGTCTGCGTCAGCCGGATGAGTTCGTGCGCCACAAGGTGCTTGATGCCGTCGGCGACCTTTACCTGGTGGGCGCGCCCCTGCTGGCGTCGTTCGTCGCCAACAAGTCCGGCCACGCGATGAACAATCGCCTGTTGCATGCCCTGCTGGCCGATGCCACGGCTTGGGAATGGGTGAGTTTCGAGCAACCGGAGACCACGCCCGCCCGCGTGGCCAACCTGTATCCCGATCTACAGTTTGCCTGAACGGCGATGCTACTGCTGCGCATTGTCGGCATCCTGACGGTTATCGCCATCGGCGCCGGGATTGTGGCCTACCTGATCACGCGCCAGAAGCGTTACCTCGGCTTCTCGTGGCTGATCGCCAAATATGCGCTCATCTTTGCCTTGGTGCTGTTTGCCCTGCTGATGTTTGAACGGCTGATCGTGATGATCTAGTGATTACGCAGCAATTTTTCCACCGCGCGCCGGATCGGAGAGCCCTCTTCAAGGCCACTGGCCAGTGAGGTGAGTGTCTGCTTCGATTGCAGGCTCAGTGTTCTGGGGTTCTTGGCGCGAACACCTGCCGCCAGCCGGCGTCTGGCTTGCACCCGGACCTCGATTCCGGTAACCTCATGGCCCTGTTGGCAAAATCCCTCGGCAAGACGTGGCGCCAGTTGCCGCAACTTGACCGCGACCGCGCCGCTGTCGGCGTGGATGACAACTTTGCCATGCTTGATATTCGCGATGTGGGTGCCTGGCAGCAAGTGAGCCGGCAAGGCTGCATCCAGAAGGGTTTGCAGGCGTCGCAGGCGGTTGGCCTGTTCTGCCAGGCGGTCGAAGCCGGCGGCGGCGTCGAGGTGGTCCTTGAGACTGCGACGGAAGCCCGGACGTGCGCTGTTGTAAGGGCGTGGTTTCGGGGGGGGCGCTGGCATGTCGATGGGCCTGAAGGCTGAAAGAAGTAAAGGGGAGTGCGCGTGCATATTATTCTGGTCTCCGACGGCAGGGCAACCGCCCGCAGCATTACGCTGACCAGCCGCCATCTGGCGTTGATCGCCACCGGTCTGCTGGTAACGATGCTGGTCATGTCTTCCACCTTCTCATATCTTACCGTGCGACATGCGGCCGAGATTCGCTTGCCCTTCCTGCAGGAGTTGCTTCGGTCCGTCAGCCTCGAGGAAACCGGCAAGACGCGCCAGTTGGTGCGCGAGAACCTGGCCAACATGGCTACCCGTTTGGGCCAGATGCAAGCCCAGCTCATGCAACTCGATTCACTCGGCGAACGGATGGCCGCCATGGCCGGCGTCAAGTTGAGGGACCTCAAGCCGGCCACTTCCGCCACGCCCGCCAAGGCAGGTGATGGTGGCCGCGGTGGCCCACTCTCCCGTCCCGATAACCTGACCACGACCGAATTGCAGCAGGCGCTCGATGACCTGGCGCGCCAGGTCGAGGTGCGCAGCGACGTGCTGGCCACTCTTGAAAACCGCATTCTCGAAGAGCGATTCCGCAAGAACCTGGTGCCGTCCGCAAATCCCGTTGCCAACGATAGCCGCGCCTCCGGCTTCGGCTGGCGTACCGATCCCTTTACCGGACAAAATGCGATGCACGAGGGGATTGACTTCATCGCCGAGCCGGGCACGCCGATCCTCGCCGCTGCCGCCGGTATCGTCAAGGCGGTCGAGCGGCACCCGCAGTACGGCAACATGATCGAGATCGATCATGGCAATGATCTGATGACGCGCTATGCCCATGCCTCCCAGGTTTTCACCAAACCCGGCCAGTTCGTCAAGCGCGGCCAGCGTATCGCTGCGGTCGGCTCCACCGGGCGTTCGACCGGCCCGCATCTGCACTTCGAGGTACGGGTCGGGGGCGTCGCCCAGAATCCGGCGCGTTTCCTTGAGCAGAGCACCGCGCGGCAACTCGCCCGCAAATAATCCCCTGCGGCAGCCCGGTGTGCCTGGCCCCGGGCCGGGGACCGGCATGGCCCGCGTGATAAGATCGCCCCTTCCGTTCCCGCTGATTTCAGGCGGGACTTCCCTGTTCACAAGGCGTGATTCCTCCATGATTTCCGGCATTTTCAAAAAGATTTTCGGCAGTCGCAACGACCGTCTGCTGCGCGAGTATTCCGCCACCATCAAGAACATCAACGCACTCGAAAGCCGCATGCAGGCGCTCTCCGATGCCGACCTGGCGGCCCAGACGCCTGCCCTGAAGACCCGGGTGGCGAACGGCGAATCGCTCGACAGCCTGTTGCCGGAAGCCTTCGCCACCGTGCGCGAAGCCGCGCGGCGCGTGCTCGGCCTGCGCCATTTCGACGTCCAGCTGGTGGGCGGCATGGTGCTGCACAACAACAAGATCGCCGAGATGCGCACCGGCGAGGGCAAGACGCTGATGGCGACGCTGCCGGCCTATTTGAATGCCCTGACCGGCAAGGGCGTGCATATCGTCACGGTGAACGACTACCTGGCCAGCCGCGATGCCGAATGGATGGGGCGCATCTATCGTTTCCTCGGCCTCACGGTCGGCTGCAACCTGCCGCAGATGGACCACGAAGCCAAGCAGGCTGCCTACGCCTGCGACATCACCTATGGCACCAACGGCGAATTCGGCTTCGACTACCTGCGCGACAACATGGTTTATGCCGCCGGCGAGCGGGTACAGAAAGCGCTGAATTACGCCATCGTCGACGAGGTCGACTCCATCCTCATCGACGAGGCGCGCACCCCGTTGATCATTTCCGGCCAGGCCGAGCAGCACACCGAGCTCTACGTCAGGATGAACGCCGTGCCGCCCCTGCTCGAAAAAGGCATCGCCGCACAAACCCAGGAACAGCAGGACAGCGGCGACTACATCGTTGACCTCAAGGCGCATTCGGTACTGCTCACCGAGCGCGGCCACGAGAAGGCCGAAGAAGTCCTCTCCCGGCTGGGCATCCTGCCGCAGGGCACCAGCCTCTACGACCCGGCCAACATCCTGCTGATGCACCACCTGTATGCCGCCCTACGCGCCCACAACCTGTTCCACCGTGACCAGCAGTATGTCGTGCAGAACGACGAAGTCATCATCGTCGACGAATTCACCGGTCGCCTGATGGCCGGGCGACGCTGGTCCGACAGCCTGCACCAGGCCGTCGAGGCGAAGGAGGGGGTGAGCATCCAGTCGGAAAACCAGACCCTGGCGTCGATCACCTTCCAGAACTACTTCCGCATGTATCGCAAACTGGCCGGCATGACCGGCACCGCCGATACCGAAGCCTACGAGTTCCAGCAGATCTACGGCCTTGAGACCGTGGTGATCCCGACCAATCAGCCGATGATCCGCGACGACCGTAACGACCAGGTCTATCGCACCGCGCCGGAAAAGCATGCGGCCATCATCGGCGACATCCGCGACTGCCACCAGCGCGGCCAGCCGGTCCTGGTCGGCACCACCTCGATCGAAAATTCCGAACTGCTGTCCGATCTGCTGCAGAAGGATAAGCTCGACCACCAGGTACTGAACGCCAAACAGCACGCGCGCGAAGCCGAGATCGTCGCGCAGGCCGGTCGGCCCGGCATGATCACCATCGCCACCAACATGGCCGGCCGCGGCACCGACATCGTGCTCGGTGGCAATATCGACAAGCCGATCGCCGCCATCCACGTCGACGAAACGCTGACGGATGCCGACAAGACCCGCCGCGTGGCCGAACTCAAGGCCGACTGGCAAAAGCTGCATGACCGAGTACTCGCCGCCGGTGGCCTGCACATCATCGGCTCCGAGCGCCATGAATCGCGCCGCATCGACAACCAGTTGCGCGGCCGCGCCGGTCGCCAGGGCGACCCCGGCTCCTCGCGCTTCTACCTGTCGCTCGATGATCCGCTGCTCAAGATTTTTGCCGGCGAGCGCCTCAATACCATCATGGTGAAGCTCAAAATGCCGGAAGGCGAAGCCATCGAGCATCCGCTGGTATCGCGCTCGCTCGAATCGGCGCAGCGCAAGGTGGAGCAGCGCAACTTCGACATGCGCAAACAGCTACTGGAATACGACGACGTTTCCAACGACCAGCGCAAGGTCATCTACCAGCAGCGCAACGAGCTGCTCGATGCGGCCGACATTACCGATACCGTCAGCGCCATGCGCCAGGGAGTGGCGCACGACCTGTTCCGCGACCACGTGCCGGCCGAAAGCGTCGAGGAACAGTGGCACCTCCCTGGGTTGGAAACCGCGTTGAACGCCGAACTGACCCTCAAGCTGCCGGTCATCCAGTGGGTCAAGGACGACCCGAAACTGGGCGACGACGACCTGCTCAGGCGCATTCTCGATGCCGCCGACGCCGCCTACGCGGAAAAGGTTGGTCGCGTCGATCTCGATGCCTGGCGCGGCTTCGAGCGCAATGTCATGTTGCAGAGCCTGGATTCGCACTGGCGCGAGCATCTCGCCGCCCTCGACCACCTGCGGCAGGGCATCCACCTGCGCGGCTATGCGCAGAAGAACCCCAAGCAGGAATACAAGCGCGAAGCCTTCGAACTGTTCGAAGCCTTGCTCGGCTCGGTGCGCAACGAGGTCACGCGCCTGTTGATGACCGTCGAAATCAAGAGCGAAGCGCAGATCGAGGCGGTCGAACAGGTGCATCCGCAGCTCGAAAACGTGCAGTATCACCATGCCGACTATGAAGAAGCGCTCGCCGGCGCCGCTACCGCCGAGAAAAAGCCGCAGCCGCACGAAAATGTGCTGCCCAAGGTCGGCCGCAACGATCCCTGTCCCTGCGGCAGCGGCAAGAAATACAAGCATTGCCACGGCAAGCTCGGCTGACCCGCCGCCCGGACGCTCCCGTCATGAATGACCGGGCTGCCGCCGTTCTTGCCACCGCGCGGGCCATCAACGCCGCCGGCATCAACCGCGGCACGGCGGGCAATGTCAGTGCCCGCTACGCGGACGGCTTCCTCATCACCCCCACCGGCATGGCTTACGAGGAATGCGTGCCGGAAGACATGGCAACAGTCGGCGCTGGCGGCACGGCCAGCGGCCGGCGCCAGCCCTCGTCCGAATGGCGTTTTCACCACGACATCTATGCCGCACGGCCGGAGGCGGGCGCGATCATCCACACCCACGCGCCCTTCGCCACGGCGCTGGCCTGCCAGCAGATGGAAATCCCGCCCTTTCATTACATGATCGCGCGCTTTGGTGGCGCTTCGGTGCGCTGTGCCGCTTACGCCACCTTCGGCACCCAGGCGCTGTCCGACGCCGTCCTGATTGCGCTGGAAAGCCGGCGTGCCTGCCTGATGGGCCACCATGGCATGGTCGTATTCGGCGGCGACCTCAAGGAAGCGCTGGCGCTGGCCATCGAACTGGAAAGCCTTTGCGAGCAATACTGGCGCGTGCTGCAACTGGGCCAACCCAGGCTGCTGCCCGCCGACGAAATGGCGCGGGTGATCGAAAAGTTCCGGGATTACGGGCGGCAGACCTAGGTTTCGCCGTCCTGCCAGCGCCGACTTTTCATCAAGCCGCCAGTTTCGCGCTGGCCAATCGGTTGAGGCTGACGCCATTCTCCGCAGCCTGCAAGGCCAAGGCACGGTGAAGATGGGGCGGGATACGGACGCGAAACTCGCCGCTATAGCGCCTTTCGGCGAGCGGATCTGGGACGGTCTCCCCTGCCGCCTGCATGTCCGCGACCGCTTCGGACACGACTTTGCGAATCCCTTTCAACGCAGCTTCCGGGCTCGCAGCCAGCCACGAAAGCGAAGGTAACTCGGCACACAAGCCGACATGTTCTCCATCCTCTGGAGACCAGGTGACGCGGTAGGTATAGTGCTCGATGATCATGGTTTGCTACCCTCCAGTTTTTGAATGGCCAACAGTACTTGTCGCACCTGATACGCCTTGGCTTTACCCTTGTCATTCTGGATATTGACGCGCGGATCTCCTGGCCAGGGGGTTTTGAAGATGGCATGACTGGTGCCCTGTTGCCTTGGTTTGCCGAAGTAGGTTTCGCAAACCTGCATCAAGGCGCTAAACCGAACATTCGCCGGCTCCCGGCGCATTTGTTCAAGTGACTTTTCCAAGGATTTCATGGGGTCTATGGTATCAATAATGGAACCAGATACCAAATAAACCATCGGCGCGATCCTTTGATCGAATTTCCCCGTTCAACGCCTGCCTGAACACCCCTCTCCCCTTGCAGTAGAGGAGCTGCCGCCTTGATTCCTGCCGTCCGCCAGCGCCGACTTTTCGGGCCGGTTGCCAAAAAGCAACAAAGCCCCACCCCGAACGACGCAAAAGACCCATCTGGAGGCATTGCCTTGCCGATGGATGGAAGAATTGCGCCATTCTCTGAAACGCATTAGAGGGGAGCGGGAACAGTGACCAACCACGTGGTGTCATTGCACCCAACCAACTGAAAAATAATTGCTTCAAGCTCCTAAGGGTGTCCAAATACATCCTGTTTACAAGTTAAATCAATCGGTTAATGTCCATCACAGTCCATCCAAATGGATTGCAATCCACTATAAAAGCGGGTATTTATGCGGGTATCTTTAAGATGATCTGATCATCGTCGAGGTTCCGTAAATGCAACACTTTTGCCCATGCTGACCGATCTGACCATCCGCAACGCGCGGTCAGCCGAGAAGCCCTACAAGCTAACTGATGCTCACGGGCTGTATATCGAGGTGCGGCCGACCGGTTCTAAACTGTGGCGTATACGCTACAGAATCGACGGCAAGGAAAACCTCTTCGCCCTCGGCGAATACCCCGCCAAACCGATTTCGGCCGACGAGAGTGAAGCAGACCGGGCGGCCCGATTGGAGCAGGGTATCTTCACCCTTCTGGAGGCCCGCGAGGCGCGTCTCAAGGCGCGTGCCTTGATCAAGCAGGGCGCGCATCCGGCGCGCGAGCGCAAGTTCGCGAACTTGCGCCGCCGTCTGGAAAACACTCAGAGTTTCGAAGCCGTCGCGAAAAACTGGATGGAAGAACATGGCAAGGAGTGGTCGGCCAACTATCGCTACAACATCGAGCAGAGCTTCAAGAAGAATGTGTATCCCTACCTGGGGACGATGAACATTGGTGCCATCAAACCGGTGCATGTGCTGGATGTCATTGATCGCATCAAGGGGCGGTCGCCGACTGGCGCCAAGGTCGCGCGCATGTGGTTGGGCGGCGTGTTCCGTTTCGCGATACTCAGGCTGCTGATCGAGGACGATCCCACCTATCCGCTCAAGGGGCTGATCAAGCTGGCCAAGGTCAAGCACCATCGGCCACTCGACGCAAGGCATATCGGCGACTTCCTCAAGGTCATCGACCGGTTCGATGGCTGGCTGCCGACCCGGTTCGCCTGCCAACTGTTGTGGCTGACGCTGGTCAGAAAGAACGAGCTATTGAATGCCGAGTGGGCGGAGTTCGATCTCGAACAGGCCTTGTGGCGCATTCCCGGCCCGCGCATGAAAATGCGCGAAGATCATGGCGTGCCCTTGAGTCGCCAGGCGGTGGCGATCCTGCGGGAACTCCAGCCGATGACCGGCACGCACCCCTTTGTGTTCACCAGCCACATGAGCCATCGCCAGGCGCTGGGACGGGTGGCCATCCACAATGTGTTTCTGCGGACCGGCAAGGCGCTGCAGTTTGCCGAACGCTTTACCGCGCACGGCATTCGCTCCACGTTTTCGACCATCGCCAACGATGCCGGGGTTCGTCCCGACGTCATCGAGCGCTGCCTGGCGCATCAGGAACGCAATGCGACGCGCCGGGCCTACAACCGGGCGACGCTATTGGTGGAGCGCAAGGAAGTGATGCAGGGCTGGGCGGATCTGCTGGATGATTTCAGGCAGGGCAAGACGGAGATTTCGCTGGTGCCGCGTCAGGTCGCGTGCGCGGAGGTAAGGCCGAGCTTGGATTGAATACTTTGCTAGGCTGCGAGCAATGGTTGATGATGCAATGACATTTTTTGCGGCACGGATTTTTATCCGAGCCCTTTTAACTCAAGGCGTTTTGTGGCTTAATTGAGCTACAAACCACAAGGAGAAGACCATGGCCGCCACTGCATTTGTACGTGCAAGAATCGATGAGTCCCTGAAGGAAGAGGCTGCTGTCGTGCTGGCGGAGATGGGGCTGACCGTCTCCGATGTGGTGCGTATCGTGTTGACCAAGGTGGCCAGGGACAAGGCGCTGCCTTTTGAGATGCGCATCCCTAATCAGCTCACTGCCGCAACGCTGGCCAAGAGCGAGCGTGGCGAAGATGTGCGCCACGCCAAGGATGCCAACGACCTGTTTGAGCAACTGGGCATCTGATGCGCCAGCCGGATTACTCGGGCCAGTTCAAGCGCGACGTGAAGCTATCGCAAAAGCGCGGCAAGGACATGGACAAGCTCAAAACGCTGCTGGGTCTGCTCATTGAGGGGATGCCGCTGCCGGCGGTGTATCTCGAGCATCCGCTCCAAGGCGACTGGCAAGGCTTTCGGGATGCGCACATCGAGCCTGATTGGCTGCTGATCTACAAGATCAAGGGTGATGTGGTGCGTTTCGAGCGCACCGGCCGGCATACGGACTTGTTCGCCGAATAATAGATACCGATCCGGTAGGGTCGCCGTCCCGCCAGCGCCGACTGTTACTGCGCACCAATAAAAACAGCCGCCCGCAGGCGGCTGTTGAATCTAACGCAGACCAGGTCTGGATTAGAAGGAGTGGTTGATACCAGCAGCAAAAGTCTTGTTCGACTCGCCGATCGTACCAGCAACAATCTTGGCATTCGCGAGGCTGTCGTTGCTCACGTGCGTGTAAGTCGTGTACAACGTGGTGCGCTTCGACATGCTGTGCGTGTAGCCAATGCCATAAGACTTCGAATCGAAATCGGCACGGTCGTCGCTCAGCTTGGCATACGAGAACATCAAGTTACCGACTGCAGACACGGGCGCGACGACGCCGAGTTGCCAAACCTTGTTGTCGGCATCAGTTGCGCTCTTGTCGTTCTTGGACTGCCAAGAAGCAAAGGCCTTCACAGCGCCGAAATTGTAAGAACCACCGAGGAACAATTCCGTCGTCTTGTCGCTGGTCGGGGCCGTAGACTGCTCAATGTCGTGGTAGACAACGTCAAAGTTCATCGGGCCATTGGCGTAGTTAGCACCCAAGCCAAAACGGGGGTCGCGATCAGTAGTGGCGGTATCGTTTTCGTTGGTCTGGCCAAAACCGTAGTTAGCGGAGAAGCTCAGGCCAGAGAAGCTCGGCGAAATATAGGTAACGGCATTGTTCCAGCGGGCGGCACTGTTGCCAGCAATCGTGTTGCCGCCTGCGCTAACCAATGCGCCATGCGGGCTGGGGACCGTAGCGCCAAAGGTATCGGTACGAGCAACAGCACTGTAGGCAGGCGAATATTGGCGACCGAGCGCTACCTGACCGAAACCACCAGCCAGACCCACAAACTGCTGACGAGCGAGCGAGGTGCCAACACCCGCATTAATATCCATCGAGAGGCCATATTCCAAAGTGAACACAGCCTTCAGGCCACCACCGAGGTCTTCAGTACCCTTGAAGCCGAGACGCGAACCAGCCAGGTTGCCCGACTCGACGCCATTGTAGGTTTGGCCCGATGAAGTCGAATGGATATAGCCCATGTCAGCAATGCCATAAACAGTAACGTTGGACTGGGCGAAAGCTGCGCCCGACATCAGACCGGCAACTGCCAGAGCGATGATCTTTTTTTGCATAATGCCATTTTTTTTCTCAAGATATTGTTATGAATGGATTACGCAAAATTTCATTTAATTTTCTACCCTCATATCTACCCGCTTTTGTGCACCGTTGGGCCGGTTGCCAAAAAACAACAAAGCCCCACCCCGAACGACGCAAAAGACCCATCTGGAGGCATTGCCTTGCCGATGGATGGCAGAATTGCGCCATCCTCTGAAATGCCTTAGAGGGAAGCGGGGACAGTGACCAACCACGTGGTGTCATTGAACCCAAACAAACCTAAGTAAAGGAGTTTCACATGCAAAAGAAAATCATCGCTCTGGCAGTTGCCGGTCTGATGTCGGGCGCTGCTT
>JACDZI010000109.1 GCA_013426785.1 Rhodocyclaceae bacterium
CATGGCGATAATAAATAAATCAGAATCGGAGCTTCGGATATCTGCCGCTGCAGTAGTCGAAGCGAAACCCGAACCCAAACTGGAAATCACTACCTCGCGCCAGTTTCCCGAGTGGCTGGCCGAGCAGAAGCTGAGTCTGGCCTTTACGACTTATCAGACCGGCAAGCTGTTCTTTATCGGCCTCAATCCGCAAACGAGCAAGCTCTCGATCTTCGAGCGCACTTTCAACCGTTGCATGGGACTATGGGCAGATGGGCAGACGCTGTGGATGAGTTCGCTCTACCAGTTGTGGCGCTTCGAGAATGCGCTGGCGCCGGGCGAGTTGCATCAGGGGTACGACCGACTTTATGTCCCGCAGGTGGGCTATACCACGGGTCACATCGACATTCACGACATTGGCGTGAATGCCCAATGGCGGCCGGTTTTTGTGAATACGCTGTTTGGCTGTCTGGCAACGACGAGCGAGACGCACAGCTTCACGCCGCTATGGAAGCCGCCGTTTCTGGGGAAATTGGCAGCAGAAGACCGCTGCCACTTGAATGGCTTGGCCATGGATAACGGCCAGCCAAAGTACCTGACCGCTGTGAGTCGAACCGATGTGGCCGATGGCTGGCGCGAGAAGCGTGCCGATGGCGGTTGTGTGATCGAAGTACCGAGCGGCAGGCTGATCATGGATGGCGGGTTGTCGATGCCGCATTCGCCGCGCTGGCACAATGGCAAGCTGTGGCTGGCCGATTCCGGTACGGGTCGTTTTGGCTGGGTGGATATTGCGCAGGGAACTTTCAATGAGGTAGCGTTTTGCCCCGGTTATATCCGCGGCATGACGATGGTCGGCGACTTTGCCGTGGTCGGGCTCTCACGGCCGCGTCATAACAAGACCTTCAGCGGGCTGGCGCTCGATGCAGAGCTGCAACAGCACGGCGTCGAGGCACGTTGCGGGTTGATGGTGATTGACCTCAAGAAGGGTGACATCGTGCACTGGTTGCGCATTGAAGGTATTGTCGAAGAACTTTATGATGTCGTGATACTTCCGGGCGTCAGGCGGCCGATGGCGCTGGGTTTTGTTTCGGAAGAGATTCGACGGGTACTGACATTGGGGGAAATACCAGCGTTGTCAGCGTACACTTTACTGCAGTAAGCAAGAGGTCATGGGGAGATCAGTGGTGATGGGTGGTTCTGTGCGGTGGTTGGCATTGGGGTTGCTTGGGTTGGCGTATCCGGCCTTTGCTGCCGAGGATTGTTTGAGGGCTCGTTCTGCCAGATGCAAGACGGCAGCCGACGAGGCAACAGCCAAGTTGATTTTGGCGTCTGTGGATGTGAAGCCGGCAGAAGTACCGGCAGCTAAGACGGTGGATGCCGTTCCGTCAGCGCCGACTTCTGCGGACGATGGTATTCCCGTGGAACATCTGGTGGATGTGGTGAGAAAAGCTTTGGCCAGCAATCCCGAGGTGGGGATGGCAGCCGCCAACCGGCGGGCGGCAACGGAGGAGGTGGCCCAGTCGAAAGCCGCCAATTTGCCGACAGTTGATTTGCGGATCGCGGGTGGGCGCGAGGAAAGCAACAATGCCACGACCGTTGCGGCGGTTGGCGGTAATCGCAGTTTGTCGCGTAACGAGTCGGGCGTGACGGTGCGCCAGAATTTGTTTGATGGCGGTTACATCCGTCATGAGGTTTCTCGTCAGCAGCAGCGCGAAGAAGCAGCCGAGGGACGCCTCAGGGAAAGCCGCGAGACCATTGCATTCAAGGTAACGGATGCTTACCTCGAGGTGCAGCGTAATCAGGAACTGCTGCGCCATGCGGAGGAGAATCTCAAGATGCATCTTGACATCATGGCCAAATCGGAGGAGCGCTTCAAGTCAGGGGCAGGCAACAAGGCGGACTACCAGCTTGCAGAAGGTCGCACTGCCTTAGCCAATGCGACTTACGTTACTCGTCGGGGGGCGTTGCAGGAGTCGCGGGCCAAGTACATACGCGCCGTGGGTGCGCCAGCCGGTCGTCTGGTGACACCCAAGGCCATCAGCGCATTGCCGATTTCCATGGAACTGGCGAGCGAAATGGGTTTGGCGGGGCATCCCTCCCTAGGGGCATTGCGCGACGAAGTGATGGCAGCCAGTGAGGCTGTTGCGGCGGCGCGTTCGCGCTTTGCACCGGTCGTCGACCTGGAACTGGCGGTCAACAAAAATAGCGATATAGGTGGTTCTCCAGGACCGAGCGACAGTAATACGGCGATGCTGGTGATGCGCTACAACCTGTTCCGGGGTGGGGCGGATGATGCGAAGATCCGTGAGACCAGCGAGCGGGAAACCGGGGCGATGGAAGCGCTCAACAATGCCCGTCGTGCCGTTGAGGAGGAGGTGGCGCGTGCCTGGGCCGTGATGACGGCGGCACGCGATGCCCTGCAGTATTACCAGTTGCATGTGAAGATGACGGAGGATGTGCTGGAGGCTTATCGATCACAGTTCGATATTGGCAAACGTACCATGCTCGACCTGATGAATTCGGAGAGTGAACTCTTTCAGGCCCGCTCGAACCTGACTTCCGGCCAGTTCAATTTGCTGCTGGCACAGCATCGTTTAATGGCCAGCATGGGCGGCCTGACTCGAACGCTTGGTTTGTAAGCAGGAATGACTGCAGCGGCAGACGATCCCCTGCTGGGTTGCCTGGCGCTGCTGGCGCAGTTCCATCAACGGCCTGTATCGCTGGATGCCTTGCGGGCCATGCTGCCGGCAGGTGTCGCGCCGCTTTCGCCGGCCGCTTTCGTGCATGTTGCCGAGCGCATCGGACTTTCTGCCCGCCTTGCAAAACGACCGCTTGACGCGATCGATACCCTGCTCTTGCCGGCCGTATTGCTTCTGGACGAAGGGGCCTGTCTGCTGACGACTATCGACGCCAAGGAAGGTTTCGAGGTGGTCTTTGCCGAAAGCGGCGGTGGGCGCAAACTGTCTCGCGAGGAACTGTCGTCACGCTATTCGGGCGAGTTGATTTTTGCTCAGCCGGTTTGCCGTCTGGATGCGCGTGCGGAGGTGATTGCGCCGCTGACGCGTCCTTCCTGGTTTTGGGGCACCCTGCAGCGCTATCGGCGTCAGTATTTCGATGTGGCCTTGGCCTCGCTGTTCATTAACCTGTTCACGATCGCGAGTTCGCTGTTCGTGATGAATGTGTATGACCGGGTCGTGCCGAATCAGGCGTTCGATACCTTGTGGGTGCTGGCGACCGGAATCGCGCTGGCCTTCCTGTTTGATTTCCTGTTGCGGATGTTGCGTAGCCACTTCCTTGATTCCGCCGGTCGCAAGGCGGATGTGCTGATTTCGGCACAACTGTTTCGTAAGGTGATGTCGATCCGGCTCGACAAGCGACCGGCATCGGCCGGTTCGATGGCCAGCACCTTGAAGGATTTTGAGTCGCTGCGCGACTTTTTTACCTCGGCAACATTGACGACCCTGATTGATCTGCCTTTCCTGTTGCTTTTTGTTGTCATCATCCTTTATATCGGCAGTTGGCTGGCATTGGTGCCGATCCTGGCTGTGCCCCTGGTGGTGCTGGCAGGACTCGCCTTGCAAAGGCCGCTCGAACGTACGGTACGCGAGCATCAGGCGGAAGCGGCGCAAAAGCACGGTCTGTTGGTCGAATCCATCATCGGCCTGGAAACCTTGAAGGCGCTGGGCGCTGAAGGTGGTATCCAGGCCAAGTGGGAACAATTGACGGGCCTGACAGCGCAAAGCGGCCAGCGTTCGCGCTTGATTTCGACCCTGGCGGTGAATTTCACGATGTATGTGCAGCAGATGGTTTCCGTCGCCATTGTTGTTATCGGTGTTTATCTGATTGCCAATGGCTCGCTGACCATGGGGGCACTGATTGCCTGCAATATTCTCGCGGGACGGGCACTGGCACCGCTGGGCCAGCTTTCCGGATTGCTGATGCGTTATCAGGGCGCACGACTGGCCTATCAGGGTCTCGGCAAGTTGATGCAGGAAGAGACCGATCGTATCGATGGGCGTGTCTATTTGCATCGTGCGACCTGGAGTGGCGCTATCGAATGCGACAAGCTGGGCTTTTCCTACCCGGGTGCAAAGCAGGCGGCCTTGAAGGAAATCAGTTTCAGTGTGCGCGCCGGTGAACGCGTAGCTGTACTCGGGCGTACGGGGTCTGGAAAAAGCACGCTGCTGAAGTTGCTGGATGGTCTCTATCCGCCGGAGTCGGGTTCGATTCGCGCCGATGGTGTGGATCTTGCTCAGATCGATCCGGTGGATTTGCGACGCATGGCGGGTTATGCGACCCAGGATGCGCGGCTGTTCTATGGTTCGTTGCGCGAGAACCTCTCTCTTGGCGAGCCCAATGCCAGTGATGACGAGATCCTTGCGGCAGCACGCGTTGTCGGTATCGATGATTGGATACGCCGCCAGCCGAACGGACTTGATCGGCGTGTCGGCGAAAACGGCGAGGGACTATCCGGTGGGCAGCGGCAGTCTGTGGCCTTGGCGCGAATTTTCCTCCGCTGCCCGCAGATTCTGTTGCTTGACGAACCGACCGCAGCGTTTGATCATAATGCCGAGCAGCTTTTCATTGCCAATATGCAGAATTACCTTCAAGGCAGGACCTTGCTGCTGGTGACGCACAAGCCTGCATTATTGTCGCTGGTCGACCGGATTATTGTGCTGGATGATGGTCGGGTGGTGGCGGATGGGCCGAGAGATCAGGTCTTGCAGGCCTTGGCGCAGAAATGAAGGTACAGGCTTTGAAAAACCTTGGCGCACATGCACAACGTCTCTGGCGATTGGCAAGAGCCGAATTTTTTGCCGAAGAAGATCTTGCCGGACTGCCCGCAGTGTATCAGGCAAAGGCGTCTGACAGGAACGGCCCTCTTGCGCGCCTCACGCTCTATGTCGTTGCCTTCACTGTCCTGACCGGTCTGCTGTGGGCGTACTTCGCAGAAGTCGATGAGGTGACGGTTGGCCTGGGCAAGGTGATCCCTTCCAGCCAGGTGCAGATCATCCAGAATCTCGAAGGGGGCATTCTGGCTGAAATGAAAGTCAAGGAAGGCGATATCGTCAAGCAGGATCAGGTATTGTTGCGCATCGACGATACGCGCCACGGTTCTTCCTATCGTGAAGGACGTTCGCGTTACCTAGCGTTGCTGGCAGCGAATTTGCGGCTGAAAGCGGAAACGGAGGGTACGCGCTTGACGTTTCCGCGTGAGATCGAGCAAGAGGCGCCCGATCTGGTGCGTTACGAAGCTAATCTTTACCATTCTCGCATCAATGCCCTGGAAACCGGCTTGGCTTCGCTGCGCCAGAGTTTGAAGCTTACCAACGATGAATTGCGCATCATGGAGCCACTGGTGGCCAAGGGGGCGACATCGGAAGTTGAGGTTTTGCGCCTCAAGCGTCAGGTGAACGAGATTCATGGCAGCATCGACGACAAGCGCAACAAATTTCGTGCCGATGCGCTGACCGAACTCAACAAGATCAATGCCGACCTCGAAAGCCTGAAGGAAAGCAATGTGGCCAACAATGATCGCGTGGCGCGAACCGTGGTGCGTGCTCCATTGCATGGCATCGTCAAGAAGATAAATGTCAACACCATCGGAGGGGTGATCCAGCCGGGCTACGATATTCTCGAGGTGGTGCCAATCGAAAACAATTTGTTGGTCGAAGCTCAGGTCAAGCCATCGGACATTGCTTTCTTGAAGCCAGGGCAGCCTGCAATGGTCAAGATTACCGCTTATGACTTTTCGATCTATGGTGGTTTGACGGCTGCGGTGGAGCAGATTAGTGCGGACACCATTGTCGACGAAAAGAAAAACGAGTCGTACTACAAAATCCAGGTGAGAACGCAGTCAAACTTCCTCGGCACGCCAGATAACCCCTTGCCGATCATTCCCGGCATGGTGGCCTCGGTAGAAATCATGACCGGCAAGAAAACTGTGCTGGACTATCTGCTCAAGCCCTTCCTCAAAGCCAGAGAGAATGCGTTGCGGGAGCGGTGACCGTGCGCAGAAACCGCCTGCCGATCTTTATCGTCAGCTGAGCGCATTGCTTGCGCTTTATGACCAAGGGCAATTCGCGGCGGTCGCCGACCCGAGTTTGACACTTTTGAGGCACATATTTCAGTGACACCCAGCAACGGTGCGG
>JACDZI010000110.1 GCA_013426785.1 Rhodocyclaceae bacterium
CGCACCGTTGCTGAGTCTGACTGAAATATGTGCCTCAAAAGTGTCAAACTCGGGCCGTGCTGTCAGTGATGGCAGTCGCTGCATCAAGAACCTGTGAGCCGCAAGTCGTGATGTCCGGTCGAGGATTGGGTGGCGAGGCCTGCCTGATGCTGGTGGCAAACGGCGGCACCTCGACCCGTCGGCGATCGGGTAGCTGCGGCGGCCGGGCAGGAACGCACGGTGGGCATGAAGTTTCGGGTCGCTTACGATGTGACGCTTCCCCGGAGCGTCTTTGCCAGGCACGCGATATGTCGTTCGTCGGTGCCGCAACAGCCGCCGAGTATCTTCATGCCCAGTTCGCTGCGCAGTGCGCCAACACTTCTTCCGAAAACAACTGGCGCTTCTTCGACGAGTTCCGTGCGCTCATTCAACTCTTCCGGGCTGAGTGCGGCGGTGTTGGCCAACAGGCCAATGACCCGTTGTCTTACCAGCGGCGATGAATTGTGCTCGTCCAGCAGGGCGCTGCGGAAGATCGAGGCATGTGTGCAGTTGACCAGATAGGCCAGCGGGCGTGGCGTAACAGCCGCATCGATGGTGGCGATTGCAAGGCTGAGCGGCGTGCCATCGAGCAGCGTTCCTTCACGGCGGGCGACGAAGCTGATTATGTACGGGAGCCCGGTGGCGGCCTGTGCCCGGGCCAGACCGACCGCTTCGCTTTGGGCTGGCAGGGTGGCCGCCAGCAGAAAATCGACACCGGCGGTGGCCAGCGCATCGGCCTGCCAGGCATGAAATTCAGCGGCCGCATTCGCGCTCATCGCCTCGTCGGGTTTGTAGGCATCGCCGCGGCAACTCATCAAACCGCAGATTGCCACCTGTCTCGCGTAATCGCCGGAGCTGTCACGCAGCTCCGCCAGAAAGCGTGCGTTGTCGCCGTTCAGGTCGCGACCTGCCAGCCCGGCTGCCGCGATCCGTTCCCGACTGGCACGCCAGGTCGGCGTCGACAGCAGCAACGGCAACCGGTAGCGTTGGCCGATTTCCAGGTATTGGCGGTAGATCGTCTCCAGCGCGGCGCGGCCGGATTCCTCGTAAATGAGCGCCGAATTGACGACATGGTCGTCGAGTCGGATACCCGGAGCGCGGCGTAGGCGTTCGATGACGGCGCCTTCGCCAAGTACTGCCGGAGACCGTGTCAGAAGCTCCTGAAATGTCGTCATGAAAACCCCTTCTGCAAAGAGCGCGCTTGAACTTTACGCGAATCGACGGCTTGTCCAGCCAAGCCGGAACCAGGATGCCTTCGCGCCATGTCCGGCTTGGCTACGGGGGGCCAAAGAGGCCAGAGAGGCCAGAGAGGCCAGGGTAGAACGGGACAGCGTCACGCCATCCCGTGCCGCAATGCGTTCCAGCCGATACAGCGGTAGATGATCCAGATACTTACCGACAATCACCCAGGCCAACAGACCGGTTGCCGCCAGGCCACCATCGATCACCGCCGGCGGAATCGGTGCCGCCGTGACGGTCTCGCAGTCCCGGCAGGCATACTGCGGCCGGATGTGGCGATGAACAAAGAACCGGGCTGGCTCGACATCCAGTTGTTCGCTGATGTCTTCGCCAATCTTGACCAGCGCTTTGCCACACTGACCGCAGGTGCAGGACTCGGGTTCGTGCCTATGCTCGATGCGCGGCAGGTGCTCGGGAAGGGTTTGCCTGCCCGCACCTGCGCGCTTTGGACGCGGCGTGGCAGGTGTGCCTGTGGCTTCGGCCTGCTGCGCCAGTTCGGCTTCGGCGGCAGCGACATCGCTCGCCAGCGTTTCCTGGAACAGGTCTTTCGTCTCGGCACCGAGCGCTTCGCTCTTGGCCCCGAAACGCATGCGCCACAGATGGGCCAGTTCAAGCGTCAGCGCCTGGATCTTGGTCTGTGCCGCGTGAAGCTCGGTATCGCGCCGGGCGATCTGTGCGGCCGCCGCTTGCTGGGCGTCATCAAGCAGTTCTCGGATCGCTCGCCACGCATCATCTGCCAGGGCAGAATCGGGAATGATGCGTTCGAGTTCGGCGTGTAAATCCATGCCAGAATTCTAGCGACCAACAGCTCGCCAAGCCTCATGAACAGGTCATTTCCGTCCGCTTTGTTGCGTCGTTACGATGCTGATTTTGCGTACGGCGTTTGCTTGACACTCACACCCGCCAATGCACCGGCGCCGGGGCATTGAGCCGCTTCCAGTCGACACCGGTGACGAGCCAGTTCCACTGCTGCGCGCTCAGGGTCACCGTCGCAACAACTCCGCTTGGCCAGACAAACTTGCCCTGGTGCAGGTGGCGCTGGCACAGCCAGACGCCGGTGCCGTCCCAGATCAGGAGTTTCAGTCGCGTCGCCCGGCGGTTACGCAAGGCATACGCGCTGCCGTCACAGGGGGATCGCCCCAGCAGGTTCTGGATCCGCTGCGACAAGCCGTCGATGCCGGCTCGCATGTCGATCGGCTCAACCACCAACCAGACTTCGTTCGGCCGGATCATCGCAGCAGTTCCTTGAGCACCACACCGAGCATCGCCGCATGATCGACCGGCCAGGCCAGTTGTACCGTCGTCGGGCCACGCCGGATGTCGAGACGAATGTCGCCAGATACGACGTCTTCCGGTGCCTGGATCACTACCGGCACGAGGGCGCTCGGCGCAGGCATCTTGGCGACAACCAACTCGGCGACTCCCCCTCCCGCAGCCTGCTCTCGACGCTCCTTGATCCAGCGCCGTAGGTAGTTGGCGTTCAAGCCGTTGGCCAGTGCTATCGCCGCTACCAATACGCCAGGCTGCTAGCAAGCCTCAACCACCTGCGCCTTGAACTCCACCGAGTGCCGCCGCCGCGTCCGCCTCGTCACTCCCTTCACCAGCTTTGTGTCCATGTGCCCACCTTAAAACCGCCGCCTAAAAACCGCAGTTAGCCGATTCCACTCGCATGATTTTGGAGTAATCGGTGGGTCTTGTGTGGCGTAAACTTGGCGATGGTCTGCTTGAGATGATCGCAGCACAGGTTCCAGACTGCCTTGGGATTCAACTGCTCCGCAGCGTGGCCGACCCAACCCTTGAGCAAGGCGGAGACGAGCATCAGGGCATCTCTGGCTTTACCGAAGTGCGCATGCAGGCCGGTGATCGTAATCGTCGTTTGCCCGGCATGTTCGGTCTTGCGGCCGACCGAGGACATCAACCACGGCCGGCTGGTGATCGCTTCGCGCCGAGCGTCAGGGCTTGCCAGGCGAACGAACAGACTCCACCAGTTGTAGATCAGCGCGACGGCACGCGCCGACAGCTGGCAGCGGTGCAGGTCGTGGGTGGTAAAGCCGCCCCAGCCCAGCGTGTTGCAAAGCTGCTGGCACCTCACCCAACGGGTCATCCAGCAGGTCATCGGCCAGTTCGAACGTGCCTCAATGAATGCCCACTGACACCGTGGCCCGCACGTCCTGATGAATCATCACCGCCTCGGTGGGGCTCGCATGCTGGTCAGCCATGAAGTCGCGCGGCAAATAGGCCCCAACCGGGATCAACGCCAAGTCGAACGGCCCCAGTCGTTGGCCAATGGCGGCAAAGTCAGCGCTGTAGCCGCTATCCCCGGCAAAGTAGGCCGACATGCCGCCACTGCGCAGCACCCAGCCCGACCATTGGGTTTGGTTGCGGTCGGTCAAATCGCGTCCGCTCCAATGGCGCGCCGGTGTGCCCACCACCTCAAACCCGTTCAAGGTATAGGTCTGCCACCAGCCCAGGCTATGCACGGTGGGTATCGCGCGCTCGGTAAACCAGCGGTCCAGCCCTTGCGGCACGATAAACACGGGCGCACCGCCCGATTGGCGCACCAGCGCCAGCACGCTTGGTTCGTCGAGGTGGTCAAAATGGTTGTGCGAAATCACCACGACGTCGATATGTGGCAATTCTTCAAGTGCATAAGGCAACGGCGTACGCCGGCGGGGTCCCACCCAACTCAGGGGTGAGGCACGTTCGGAAAAATGCGGGTCGGTCAGTACCGTGGTGCCATTGATGCGAATCAGCGCCGTGGCGTGTCCGATCCAGGTGACCGACAACTCGCTGGGGCGGGCAGGGGCCACGCCTTGTGCATCACACACCACTGGAAAGTGATAACCCTGCACATGTTCGGCAGGTGGTTTGGGCAGGCCGGCCCAGAAGCTGCTCAGCGCCCAGCCCAGCACCGCCGACAGTGGCTTGTCGATGACCGATCCATCGCTGTTGGTATAACCGTTGGCGCCGGCAACCTGTGCCGCACCCAGACGCGGGTATCCGAAGAAAATACCCGCGACGATGCCAGCCACTGCGGCCGTGAACAACATGCTGCGCCAGCGGAACAAAGTAATTTTTTGCCTCATACGCGGGTGTCCACATTGCCCATTTGCCATGAACTTGGCCCCGTTGATGACCTGAGTATCCAAGCATTAACCATGCCGTCCAACAAGGACTGCGCCACTGCGTCCCAGCCAGGCACGGCCAGATCTGCGGCACTCACCGGGCTTGACGCTGAACGGGTGCGGGCCCAGAGCTTGAGGACCCAGGCCTTGTCCGTGCCAGTGTGGGCTACCAGATAGCGAGCCGCATGTGCGGGGGTCATCTGCGCGCTGGGCTCGATCAGCAGCACCTGCCCACCAGGTTTGACCGCCGACAGCAGTGCCAGCAGCCCATCGCGCCGGTTTGGCAAAACTGCTAAGAGCGACGCCGCCGAGACCACATCAACAGCAGGCGCTTGCGCTGGCAGGTCAAACACGCTGCCCTGCTTGAAAACCGGCGGACGCTGACCCGTGGCCGACGCCAGGTTGGTTAGGGTGCGAGCGCGCTGCACCATGGCCGAGTCAAGGTCTAAACCCACGGTGTCGTAACCCCGCTCGGCAGCCAAACGTGCGACCAGCCCCGGACCGCACCCGATGTCAAGCCAGGTGCGCCCGTTACCTGGCGGCAAAAGCGCAACCGCCACCCGATATATCGATTGATAAAACGCCGCAGCCTGAACCTGGCTGAAAAATCGTGCGCCTAGCCAGCCCATCAGGCCCCCACCTGCGATGCGTGATCGGCATTGGGCATGCCCAACCAGAGGATGGTGATGAATACCAGCGGCAAAAATGAAGCCGTGGACACCTGCGCCAGCGTGACAGCGCCCAGAGCCAAGTATTTGACCGTCACCAGCCTGTCCACCGCCTGCACAAACACTATGCTGCCAATCCACAGCCGCGCCTGCGCCGGATGGCGGGCTGCCATCCACATGCCGTAGCAAAATGCCATAAAGCGCGCAGCCATCATGCCCAACAACCAGTTGGCCCAACCTGGCGCGAGTGCCAAGCCCAATAGGGCCGCACTCGCTTCTGGCGCCAATACAAAGTCGGTCCTGCAAAATTCATTTCACGAACCCCGAGCCGTTAAAACTGAGAGCGGCACCGGCCGGCGCAGACGCAGCCATCATCTTCGGCCGTAATATGAATTCCAGAATTGCCACCCACAGCACCACAAACTGAGGGCGCAATAAAAGGCGCTTCAAGCCCCGACGGATGATTGCCCGCAGCAACCATTGCCGGTTGTACCCTGCCGCACACAGTACCGTATGCAGCGCATCGCCCAGTTTTTGCCTTGCAACCAACATCGATTCATCCGGTGATCCGACTTCAGATGCCCAATGGCCGGTTCCACCGCTTGCCGTCGTTTCAGCCACCGCCGCTGTACCTTGGTCAGTGACTTGTACTTGCCCCGGTGGATGATCTCGACCGTGGGATTCTCCTTATCCACCCCTCGGTAGCCCAGATCCACAATGACCTGCTTCGGGGCTTTCCCAATGTCCTCGAGCAGAATGGTCGTCTGCTCCAGTTGCTGTTTCAGGACATGCCCGTCGTAGGGATGGCCGGGAAAGGTTCGGGCTCCCACCATCAAACCGCTCTTGTGCGTGACGGCAATACTCGCCTTGACGCCAAACTCGTAGGGCTTGCGGGCTTTGCCCTTGCCGACACACTCGACTTCCGAGGCATGTAGAGCATAGAGCTTCCTGAATCCGTGCTGATTTGTCATAGATCAAGTGCAACCTTTTGAATCCTTGAG
>JACDZI010000111.1 GCA_013426785.1 Rhodocyclaceae bacterium
CTAGGTATCCCGATCATTAATGGCGAACTCGTGCTGGGCACCTGGCAGGGCGTTTATCTATGGGAGCACCGTACCAGCGCCCATCGCCGTGAAATCGTGTTGCACCTGATTGGCGAGTGAGCAACCCTCCCCACAAGATCAGCAACGACGGGGACGATCCGTGCTTCCAAACAGGCCATTGGCTGCAGATCACAGACCGACGGACTTGCCAATCACAGACCTGATCAGGCGCTCATGAGGAAAATCATCGAGCGTGGAACGAATCTGTTGCAAGGCTTGTTCCCTGCACTGAGCCACATCCGATGCAGCGAGAGCATGGTCATAGGCGGACAAGACATCGCCCGCAGTAGGATCGTTAGCCCGACCGGCACAGATCCAGTAAAGGGCAAGCAATCCGCAGTTGAGCGCGAAATCCGGCTGCTTCCCTGAAAAGTCGGCCGCCGCCCGAATGAGGGTCCGGTGATCCACCGGGGACTGCCGTGCCAGATGCAGAGCGACGTCGAGCAACCCCGCATCCTTGGCCACCGCGAACCACTTACCCTCCTCGCCCGGCGTGCGCGAAACCAGATCCATCAGTATCGTTTCCGCTTGCTTGCCGGGGTACTTGCGGCAGATGGCGCGAAACGTTGCCAAATAGGTGCCGGCCTGATTGGCTTCGTAAGCGTATCTCTCGTAGGCATCGTCTGCCATGCCGGAAGAGAGAAGAATTTCTTCGCAGGCCTGTGCAATCAGCCACGACGGCTCGTTCAAACCCCGACAGTCCTCGGCATACCGGATGGCCTCGGCCTTCCGCCCCAGTGCAACCAGTGCCTCAACGCCCCATTTGCGGTATGACCAAAATTTGCGAGGGTAAAGATCAATCAGGGCGAGCAAGCGTGCGTGTTGCCCTGAGGCCAGCAGGGCCGAGAAAGCCATGGGCGTTCCATGGAAGAAACCATACTCTTCCTTACTGCGACGAAAGACAGTCTCGACGGTTCCCGCCAAGCGATCCGCCCATTCCGCTGCGATTTCAGGGGTCGCGCACAACTCTCCCCACCAATCGCCCAAGCGCTCAATGTAATGAACCTGATCATCGGCATGCGCCAGGTAGAGCTTCTCCAGCCATTTGCGGCGCAGAGCCAAGTCCGCAGGAGCTTTGGCAATGACCGGGACCAAGGCTTCGATGGCACGGTTGGCGGCAGTACCGATTGCGCCGGAGGATCCGTCGATATTCTGAAGGGCCGGAGACAGCTTTTGCAGGAATAGTACCGCGCCCTCCGCAGCAAGCAGCGGATCCTTCCTGGCCGCCGCCTTGATTTCCGACACAGCCTCCTTGATCCGGGTAATGGCCGGTTCTGAACGCCAACCGAAGGCGCCGGCACGAAACCGTGGAGCATATGTCCAAGAGTACTTGGCGGCTTCGGATTTACTCACGGTTCTCCTGTTCGATCACGATTTCCGTCTCGACTTCAAATTCTTCATTCCTCAAAGTAAGGCATCAGCGGCGCGTCCAACCGTTGGTACAGCGGATGGACCGGCGATCCGTTCTTGTTTTTTCCGAAGCACAGCACCTTCGCCGGGTCGCACACCTCGCGCAGGATCGCCGCCACCTGCGGGCCCCGTCCTGACAGATGACCTGGATTTCCCCAACTCACCACCACGAAGCGGGCCTTGGCCGCGATGCACCGGATCCACTCATCGTTTTCAGGAAGGTTGATGACAGCCGTGTTCGCCAAGTCTGCGGAGTAAGTGCCGCGAATCGACATCACGTTGAGCTGGTAATAGGCACCGACGCCCCAGTGTTCCCTGGCTCGTCGGGTCATGCCATCGACGGTTGGATCGCCCACATCTTCCGCCGCACCGGAGGGATTCATGCTGATCCCGCAGGCGAAGTCGTCGTGGTTGCCCCAGTACCGGAATAGCGTGAATCGATGCGTCCTGTCGGCACTGAAAACCGTACGTTCAGCGATCAGCGGATCGACGGATCCCTTGGGTGGAGGAGCCGATGAGCCGATGGCTGCGGTGGCGGTCTTACCCATGGCCGTCCTGCTCGATCACGATTTCCGCCTGACCCTCGAAAACACCGAGTTCCGGAAGACTGCCATCGCTTGCACTGGATTCGACAACCCGGTGAAGCAAGTTATAGGAAACGCGCCACCGTTGCTGGTTACAGAGAAGGGTAACGGTCTTGTCGTTCAACCGGACGATCCGGCCACTGCGCTGCTGCTGATCGCGGTCCAGAAAACCGACCACATCGCCCACGACCACGGAGTTGCGTCCCAACCCCTGCTTGGGTTGCTCACGAATTTCGACATCGGCACCATCGAGATTGATCGCCGCATAGGAAATCAGCCAGCGCTTCTTGGTCTCCAAATCGAGTACGACCGCCTGTTTGCGGCGCATTTCCAGCAATTGCCCTTTGAAGGCACGATTGGCCTGGGGTTCGAAATACTCGATGGCCTGGCCGATCCGCAGGCGCGACTGCACCGCAGCCATCCAGCCAGGTTGGTCAAGAACGCGATCAATGGCTGCACGGAGGCGATACAGATCGAACGCGGAGGCTTGGGTAAGACTGGTGAGGGTTTCGGAATAGTTCATGAGATCAGAAAAAGATGACTGGCCGCCATTTTGCGACAATGACCATCTCTCGGTCGCCACCAAATAACGGTGGAGCATTGAGGCCGGGAAACTTTTTCAACTCAGACAACCAAGATCTCATTCACAACGTTGAGCTTACTGGAGCTTCACATAAGGCCGAGAAGCTATCACAGGCCGGACTTCTGTACGACTGCTAAGCTCAGAAGCCCTCACAGGCGAACCAGTTGAGATAGTTGCCCGGCAGATAGGCGATCAATGTGACCTTATGCTTACCGAAGGGCATTTCGCGGGTGACAATTAACTCAAGGTCTTCAGCGTGCACAAAATTAAGCCAATAGTAGAGCTACCGATTTTGAAATGCGCCCTTTTTGGCTCGATTTCAAAATCCGCACTCCTCGGGTAATTGCTGAAATTGGCGTTGCTCCACGAACCTAGAGGAACGACAATGAAAGACGACGTCCTATCGCGCAGACTGATTCGCCGGGAAGAACTGCGCAAGCTGATCCCCCTTGCAGATACCACCATCTACGAACTGGA
Organism: Rhodocyclaceae bacterium; assembly: GCA_013426785.1. Classification (GTDB taxonomy): domain Bacteria; phylum Pseudomonadota; class Gammaproteobacteria; order Burkholderiales; family Rhodocyclaceae; genus Sulfuricystis. Next base: position 3,115 of record JACDZI010000111.1, read on the forward strand.
AAAGGCCGGGAGTTTTCCCAAGCGGGTCTACCTGACTGCACGCTGTGTCGCTTGGGAACTCTCAGAAGTCGAAAACTGGATTGCCGAAAGACGAAAGGCTCTCAATGTACCGGGGCTAGTCATCCGACCCAATCGCCCAGGCAACCTTCTGGCCCCGTTCCCTTGCAAATCTGAACACCTGGCTGACAACTTCGCGAATGTGAATCGCTGTCGCAGGCGCATTTCGATTGGTTTTCACCTTCTCGCAGAATGCTCTCAGATCCTCCGGGGTGATCTCCTTGAGAAGGAATTTCCCGAACTGTGGCTCAATATCGCGATCGATAATGGCCTTGCGCATGGCTTTGGTGCTTTCAGCCATGCTGTACTCGTTAAGCCAAAGCTTGGTGAATTCGCCAAAGGTCTTGGCTGCTCTCGTATTCTGGAGCGAGCGCTGCTTTTCACGAGCAGGCGACTTGCCGCCGAAGATTTCCTTCTTTGACGCGATCAGCTTTTCACGTGCTTCGGAAAGGCTGATTCCGTCAGGCCCATATTTGCCAAGAACAATGGTTTCACGACGTCCGTTCAGGCGATAGTCGTACCTGAAGGATATCGGAGTGGAATTGGTCGATTGAGATGAGTGCGTTGACCTTGGCCTGCGGAAGTGAAATGACGGGAGATGACAACGCAGCGGCTTCTTCCGGGTTTATAGGAGTTAAATTTTTTGGAATGAATGCATCCTGAGAGCCATCCGATTCGTAGGCATAAACATTGCCTTTTTGGTCTTTATAAAAATTCATGGTTTAGTCCTCAGTAGGTTTCAATCCAGTTGTTCAATGTGGGAACGGCGAGTGCGTTGTTGTAGCTCCATTGATATGTTTCACCAGGAAGCACAACGGTGGTGACGCGAATTCCATAACCGGCATCGCCAGCCTGCTTGTAATCACCAATACTTGTACCGCCAGTAGTAATCCAAGGATGTACCGCTGCTGCAGCTGAAAACTGAGCGTGGATGGTCATCACCTTGCCAGTGGTATTGGTGTAGTTGGTATTGGCGACACGGCTCGCCGGAGAAATCACATGACGTGAGAATGCATAACCCGACTGTGCTGATCCCCCCATCACATACCAGCCACCCCCACCTGAAACCAGCATGAGCGTGTCGCCAGGCTGCATGGCAAGGGCGCTGACCGCAACACCACGCGCCTGAATAGTCTGTGAAGACTGCCCTGCAATCGTCACCGTTGTGGAGCCTTGCTGAGCGGTGAATGAGATAACACCGCCCGCGTTAGCGGCAGCACTAACTGGAAGGGTCAATGTGTATGGGGCCGCACCGTAAAGCGCTATTGCTTTACCAAGGGCGACATCGGTCAAAGTTGTAGTACCGCCATAACTCAAAAATGGCGCACTTAAGCCACCTGGAATCGGATCAAGAAGAACAAAATCAGCGCCGTCGTATTCAATGTCTACAAGCTGATTTGCAGTGATCACTGCATTGATCTTGGCCCCTGTTTGGTTGAACTGCTTGAGGCTCTTCGCGCCCAACGCGTTGACGTTGAGCGTGTCGGCACCATTGCCCGCTGCGCCAAACTTCACCCGGAAGCGCTGGCCAGCGGCGTAGGCGGCAATGGCTGGGTTAGCGGCTAGAGTGAAAGTCGGTGCCGCACCTGCTGTGGTGAAGGCCGTGTAGGTCTGGGCTTGCACAGCCGCCTTCGTGGCGTATTGGTTGTGCGGGTTGGCCGCAGCCTCATGCGCCGTGATCATGGCCAGCATGGCGCTTTGGGCGTTGTCGGCCAGGATGGTTAAGCTGCCCGCAGGCACCGCCGCATCCAGCGTCATGTCGTGGCTGAAAATGAAGTCCACGCCGGGCGACTTCATGGCCAGGTCACCTGCAGCTTGTGACCAGTAGCCCACCAGCTTGGAGCCACCCACCGCAGGATCGCCAGCCCACAGGCCGACCTCGCGGACGACATAGTTCTGGTTGCCGCTGAAGATCGCCGACATCCGAATCTGGGTGGAAGACACCGAGAAGCCCGCCGCGATGGCCACGGCCTGCTGCGGGGTGAGCAGCGCCGTCTCAGTGCCGCTGGGTGCCCGGTTGCCACTGCCGAACTGGATGTGGGTCAGGTTCAGCGAGGTGCCGGTGTTGTTGGCATTCCAGACCGCCGCCTGGCCGGTCTGCGTGAGTTTGAATTGAAGGGCTACGCTCATGGGTTGTTCCCGATAGTTGGAAATGGGGTCATTGAATGGTTCCGCTGCCGATCAGCAGTTGGCCGGTACCGCAGCATGAAGGATTCCACGGGCACGCACCCGTATTGGCAATACGTCGCGGTGTTGGACAACCGCACACGGCCAACGCACCGGGCGATGAATGGCCGGGTGTTCCGTCATGACGACGTGGCCTGGTCGGTGGCATAACAGTGCTGCCTATACCATTTATGAGCGTACACCTTTAACAGGGCATACGCCGACGGTGTATCAATCGAATATCGCTAGCGTCACTACCGATATCGGGGGCAAGTCAGTCGGGGCCGGTGTGCAAACCATCTTGCCGAATGGCAAGCTGTGGTCAGAACCGAAGGTGGTCGGTTCCGTTCGAATCAAGGAGTGAGCCATGCCAGAATTTGTGATGCAGAAAGACGAGTTGGCACAGGCAGCCATTAAATTGCGAAAGGCATTGCTTGACGCGCGGGAGGATTTTGAAAAGCGCGGATTTCCGATCAGTGTTGCTGATGTGGACTACGCCCTCAAACTCCTCGACCCGATCCTTGATTTGTGCGTCAAGCGAGAGTTGGAGGAGACCTTTGATTTCATCGCCTATATGGGCCGGATCATGGGAGATCACTTGAGCTTTCCCAATATACGCCCCTACTGGTATCAATTAGCTGACTTCGGACGCGGAGGACTTAGAGCCTATTTCAGTAGGCATGATTTCTGCTCGTAAATCTCCCATCGCAA
>JACDZI010000112.1 GCA_013426785.1 Rhodocyclaceae bacterium
TCTCATTTCGCCGCTGCCAATGAAAATCTCGGCGCCTTGTTCAGCGTTTCCCTAATAAACTCGGCCCTGGCGGGACGGCAATAACACGACTGCGGCGGCGTGGAAAATCACTTCCTGGCGCTTTTCATTGTTGGCCTGCTCGGCGGTGGCCATTGCGTCGGCATGTGCGGCGGCATCGTCGGTGCGCTGAGCTTGCAGGGGCCGGCCGGCGCGTCCTCCCTCCCGATTCACCTCGCCTACAATCTTGGTCGCATCGCCAATTACGCACTGGCCGGCCTGTTGCTCGGCGCACTTGGTGCGGTAGCCGGCAGTCTGCTGCCCTTGCAGCACGGTCTCTATCTCTTTGCCAGCTTGATGCTTGTTGCGATGGGTATCTACCTGCTGGGTGCGACCCGGTCGCTGGCCTGGGTTGAACAGGGTGGGCAATCGCTGTGGCGGCGCATCCAGCCTCTCACTGGACGATTTCTTCCGGTGCGTGGCGTGGCCCAGGCCTTGCCGCTCGGTTTTCTGTGGGGTTGGCTGCCCTGCGGACTGGTCTATAGCGCCCTGACCACAGCTCTGGCGAGTGGTTCGTCACGCCAGGGGGCTTTGCTGATGCTGGCCTTCGGGCTCGGCACTCTGCCGAATTTGTTGCTGGCCGGCTTGCTGCTGGTGCGCTTCCGCCGTTTCGCCCAGGCGCGAGCCACCCGCGTAGTGTCCGGCTTGCTAGTACTCGGTTATGGTTTGCTTGGCCTGGTCAATCTCGGTCATGGGATAATCAGCTCTCCCTAATATAAAACGGAGAGAACCATGGCTGTCACACCACAAGATCTCGTGCTGGAGGCCAAGGCCCAGATCAAGGAAGTCGGTACTGCCGAGGCGCAGGTCTTGTTGGGCCAGCGCGTGATCATCGATGTACGCGAACCCGACGAATACGCCGTCAGCCACTTGCCGGGGGCGATCAACATTCCGCGCGGCGTGCTTGAATTCAAGATCGGCATGGTGCCGCAATGCGCCGACAAGAATGGCGCTTTCTTGGTCTATTGTCGCACCAGTGGCCGTGCCGCCTTGTCGGCCGTGCAATTGCAGAAGATTGGTTATAGCAACATCATTTCGATGGCGGGTGGTTTCGAAGTCTGGAGCAACGAGAACCGGCCGACCGAAAAACCCCAACCGATCAACTTTGGCTGAGCCTGAAATACCGCAGGAAGTTGTCGAACTCTCGATCGGCGGCATGACCTGTGCCGCCTGTTCAGCACGCATCGAGCGACAACTCAACAAACTGCCGGGTGTCGAAGCGGCGGTGAATCTGCCCGCCGAGCGGGCGCATATTCGCTATGCTCCGGGGGCTGTCGATACCGATCGGTTGGTCGCCACCATCGTCAAAACCGGGTTTACGGCCAGCCTGTCGACCGCCGCTACGCGTAGCGAGGAAAAGGCCCGCAAGGAAACGGCCTATCGCGCTGAAGTGAATCGATTCTGGATCGCACTGGTTCTGACCTTGCCGCTGATTGGCCAGATGCCCTTCATGCTTGGGCAGGAAGGGCACGGCGATGTTCTGCCGCGCTGGTTGCAGTTTGCGCTGGCGAGCCCGGTGCAGTTCTGGATCGGCTGGCGCTTCTACGTCGGCGGCTGGAACGCCATCCGTGGCGGCAGCGGCAACATGGATGTGCTGGTCGCATTGGGCACGACGATGGCGTGGGCTTACAGCACGGCCGTGCTGCTGACAGGCCTGCACCAGCACGTCTATTTCGAAGCCTCGGCGACCGTCATCACGCTGGTTCTGATGGGCAAGATTCTCGAAGCCCGGGCCAAGGCGAAAACCTCCGCTGCCATCGAGGCGTTGATGAAACTCCAGCCCCAGACGGCACACGTCGAGCGGGATGGACAACTGGTCGAGTTGCCGGTGAAGAACCTGATCCCCGGCGATATCGTGGTAGTGCGGCCGGGCGAAGCGGTCGCAGTGGATGGCGAAGTGATCGCCGGCAACTCCAGCGCCAATGAGGCGATGCTGACCGGCGAAAGCCTGCCGGTGGCGAAAGCTCCCGGCGACAAGCTGTTCGCGGCGACCATCAATGGCGACGGCCTGTTGCGCTGCAAGGCCACCGGCGTCGGGGCGCATACCCTGCTGGCCGGCATCATCCGGCTGGTCGAGCAGGCGCAGGGTTCGAAAGCGCCGGTGCAGCGACTGGCCGACAAGGTGGCGGCGATCTTCGTGCCGGTGGTGACTGCTATTGCCCTCGTTACCTTCCTGGCGTGGTGGCTGATCGGCGGCGAATTCACCGTGGCGCTGGTGAATGCGGTCGCCGTGCTGGTAATTGCCTGCCCCTGCGCACTGGGACTTGCCACGCCAACGGCGATCATGGTGGGGACCGGATTGGGCGCAAAGGCCGGCATCCTGATTCGCAATGCGCAGGCGCTCGAATTGGCCGAAAAAATTAATGTGGTAGCCGTCGACAAGACCGGCACATTGACGACAGGCAAGCCGGTCGTGACCTCCGTGGAAAAAGTCGGCGCTGGCGGGACGGCAGACGAGATTTTGCAACTGGCCGCCAGTCTGGAGCAGGGCTCGACCCATCCGCTCGCCATTGCGTTGGTGGCCGAGGCCAAAGCCCGCAGCGTCGTGCTCGATGTTCCGCGGGATGTCACTGCCGAGCCGGGCAGGGGTCTTCGTGGCATGGTCGCGGGCCGGTTGGTGCGTGTCGGTTCGCCGGATTGGTTGGGTACGGAGGCAGGTGCTGCCGCTGGCAGCCAAGTCGCGGTGGAAGTCGATAGTGCTGCCGTCGGCATCATCACCGTGGCTGATCCGCTGCGTGCCAGTTCGCTGGCGGCGGTGAAACGGCTACAGGCACTCGGCGTCGAAGTGGTGATGCTGACCGGCGACAACGCCACGACGGCGGCGGGCATTGCAGCACAGGCAGGCATAACCCGCTTCGAAGCGGGAGTCCTGCCTGGCGAGAAGGCCTCCCATGTTGGCGCACTCAAAGTTGCTGGCAAGGTGGTGGGTATGGCCGGCGACGGCATCAACGACGCGCCGGCGCTGGCGGCGGCCGATGTGTCCTTCGCCATGGGCGCGGGGGCCGATGTGGCGATGCAGGCGGCCGACGTGACCCTGATGCGCAATGACCTGAATGGTGTGGCAGATGCGATCTCGTTGTCGCGGGCGACGCTGGCGAAGATTCGCCAGAACCTGTTCTGGGCATTTATCTACAATGTGCTGGGCATTCCCGCCGCGGCGCTGGGCTTCCTCAATCCGGTGGTGGCGGGCGCGGCGATGGCCTTGAGTTCGGTGTCGGTGGTGAGCAATTCGCTGCTGCTGCGCCGCTGGCAACCTGAAGGGAGATGAGATGGAAACGACGACGATCAAAGTGGGCGGCATGACCTGCGGCGGTTGCACCGCCAGTGTGACCCGCGTACTGACGGGGCTGCCGGGTGTCGCGAAGGCCGACGTACAGCTCACGCCCGGTCAGGCGACGGTGGTGTTCGATCCCAGGCAGGTAACACGCGCCGATTTGTGTGCTGCCATTGACGATGCCGGTTTCGAGCCTGGCTAACGCACCTATAATTCGAGACTTTTAAGCAGGAGTCTATCGTGGCCTTGAACAATGTTCCCTCCGGCAAGGATCTGCCGAACGATTTCAACGTGATCATCGAGATTCCGATGCATTCCGATCCGATCAAATACGAGGTGGACAAGGACTCGGGCGCGATCTTCGTCGATCGCTTCATGGCGACTTCGATGCACTACCCCTGCAACTACGGCTACATCCCCCACACCATCGCCGGCGACGGCGACCCGGTCGATGTGCTGGTGGTTTCGCAGTTCGCTCTGCCGCCCGGTGTGGTGGTGCGCTGCCGCCCGGTCGGCATGCTCAAGATGGTCGACGAGGCCGGTCAGGATGCCAAGCTGCTCGCCGTACCGGTCGACAAGCTGACCCCGATTTACCGCGAGATCGAGTCGCCGCGCGATTTCCCGCAGGTAACACTGGACTCCATTTCGCACTTCTTCTCGCACTACAAGGACCTCGAGCCGGGCAAGTTCGTCAAGGTTGAGGGTTGGGTCGATGCCGAAGAGGCGAAAAAGGAAATCATGGCGGGCGTGAAGGCCTTCAACGACGCCAAGGAAAAACCGGCGTACTAACGCGATGGCCTGCCTGAAGATCGCCCTCGCGCAGATCAACTGCACGGTCGGCGATGTTGCCGGCAATGCGGCGAAAATTCTAGCCGCCGCAGAGCAGGCGCGACAACTCGGTGCCGACCTGCTGCTGACGCCAGAACTGGCGCTGGCGGGCTATCCGCCCGAAGACCTGCTGCTACGCCCGGATTTCTATCGCGCCTGCGATCTTGAAATATCGGCTTTGGCAGCACGGCTATCCTTGCCGGCCGTCGTCGGCCATCCGGCCAGCTATCAGGGAGCACGCTACAACGCCGCCTCGCTGTTGCGTGATGGCCGGGTGGAAACCACCTATTTCAAGCAGCGCCTGCCGAACAGCGAAGTGTTCGACGAGGAGCGCTATTTCGCTACCGGTGACGCGCCGTGCGTGTTCGAACTGGGCGACGTATGCATCGGTCTAGCGATCTGCGAGGATATCTGGCTGCCGGGCACCGTGGAGGCGACGCGCGCGGCCGGTGCCGAACTGCTGCTGACGCTCAACGCTTCGCCCTTCCACATGAACAAGCAGGCAACGCGGCAGGCGGTACTGCGCGAGCGCATCGCCGGCACAGGCATGCCGGCGCTTTACTGCAACCTGGTCGGCGGCCAGGACGAGCTGGTGTTCGACGGCGGTTCCTTCGCCCTTGATGCGGCCGGCCGGCTGGCCTGCCAGCTTGCGGCTTTCGAGGAGGCGGTGGCCCTGGTCGAGTACCGCGACGGTGCGCTACAGCCGGGCACACAGTCATCTCCACAATCCGTCGAAGCGGAAGTCTATGCGGCGCTGACGCTCGGCGTGCGCGACTACCTCGGCAAGAACGGTTTTCCTGGCGTGATCATCGGCCTGTCGGGCGGCATCGACTCTGCGTTGACACTGGCGATCGCCGTCGATGCGCTCGGTGCCGACAAGGTGCGCGCAGTGATGATGCCCTCGCCGTGGACGGCGCAGATGAGCCTCGACGATTCGCGCGAGATGATCCGGCGCCTCGGGGTGCAGTACGACGAGATTCCGATCGCCGATGCGATGGCGCAGTTTGCCGTGTTGCTGGCGCCGACTTTTGCGCCGCTCGGTGAAAAGCCGGCCTGGGATACCACCGACGAAAATCTTCAGGCGCGCATCCGCGGCCTGCTGTTGATGGCAATTTCGAACCGTACCGGCCGGCTGGTGCTGACCACCGGCAACAAGAGCGAGATGGCGGTCGGCTACGCCACGCTCTATGGCGACATGGCCGGCGGCTTTGCGGTCATCAAGGACGTGTTCAAGACCTTCGTCTACCGGCTGGCACATTACCGCAACACAGTATCGGACGTGATTCCCGCCAACATCATCGAGCGGCCGCCCTCGGCGGAACTCAAGCCTGGCCAGACCGACCAGGACAGCCTGCCGCCCTATGAAGTGCTTGATGCCATTATCGAGGCCTACATGGAGCGCGACCGCAGCCCGCGCGAAATCATCGCCACCGGCCTGGCGGAGGCCGACGTCAGGCGCGTGGTGAACCTGCTGAAGCGCAACGAGTACAAGCGCCGTCAGGCGCCGCCGGGCATCCGGGTCACGCAGCGTGCCTTCGGCAAGGACTGGCGTTATCCGATAACATCCCGATACCCGGATGAATGGAATTAAAGAGGAGTCCACGCAATGAAAAAGATCGAAGCCATCATCAAGCCGTTCAAGCTCGACGAAGTGCGCGAGGCACTGTCGGAAGTCGGCGTCTCCGGCCTGACCGTCACCGAGGTCAAGGGTTTCGGCCGCCAGAAGGGGCATACCGAACTCTATCGCGGCGCCGAGTATGTGGTCGACTTTCTGCCGAAGATCAAGATTGAACTCGTCGTTGCCGACGAAAGTATCGAGCCGGCCATCGAGGCGATCATCAAGGCGGCGCGTACCGGCAAGATCGGCGA
>JACDZI010000113.1 GCA_013426785.1 Rhodocyclaceae bacterium
CCCACCGATTACTCCAAAATCATGCGAGTGGAATCGGCTAACTGCGGTTTTTAGGATCATTGGGCTTCTTCGACGACTTTTCCGATGTCGAGATATGGGAAGTCGTCCGTTTCGCGCGCTGGGAGGAGTTGGCCGCCGACACGCGGCTGATGAAGGACGGCGAACCTGGCGACCACTTCTGTTTCGTACTCGACGGCGAGGTTCGCATTGCCAAGCAGGATCGTACGCTCGGCATACTTGGACGCGGCGAGGTCATCGGCGAAATGGCGGTGATCGACCGTCGTAACCCGCATCGTGTTGCAGATGTACTTGCAGAAACCCGTGCGTGGGTCGTCATCATCCCCGGCACCTCGCTACGTCATGCCTCGGAAGCCTGTCGCATGCATTTCTATCAGGGATTCCTGCTCGTGCTGGCGGAACGTCTTGCGCGCACCAACACCCTGCTGGTGCAGGGCTGAGCGCCGGTCTTCGGCGGCAGCCTAGACTGCCGCGAGTTTCTGCTGTAGTTCGCCGGCCTGGTACATCTCGGTCATGATGTCGCAACCACCGATGAATTCGCCCTTGATGTAGAGCACGGGAATCGTCGGCCAGTCGGCGTAGTCGCGCAACTCCGGCACTGTGTCTTCCTCGGCCAGCACATTGACGGTGACGAACTCGGTTTCGCAGGCCTTCAGCACCTGGACGGCGCGTCCCGAGAAACCGCAGTTGGGAAACAGCTTGGTGCCTTTCATGAACAGCACGACCGGCTGTTCGGTGACGATCTGATGAATTCTTTCCTTGTTCATGGCAATGCGCTCCTGATGAATTATTGGACTTTTTCAGTCGGGTACTTTAGCATGCCTTGGCATGGTGGCCACCACTGACGCGCACGATGCCAGCCAGATCCGGCCACTGTTCGACCGCGATGTAGCCTGACTCCACCAGCAATTGCCATACGACGGCAGCCTGGTCGTAGCCGTGTTCCAACAGCAGCCAGCCGCCCTCCGCCAGCCAGCTTGGAGCCTCAGCCACGATGCGGTGGATGGCAGCGAGACCGTCGGCATGGTCGGTGAGCGCCCCGGCCGGCTCGAAACGCAAGTCTCCCGAACTCAGATGCGGATCACCCGCCGCGACATAGGGCGGATTGGCAACAATCAGATCAAAGAGTTGCGCCGGCAAGCCAGCGAACCAGTCGCTGGTCACGAAGTCAATGCGCGTCCCCAGTTGCTCGGCATTGCCTCGTGCGACAGCGAGTGCAGCGGGGGACACGTCAACCGCCGTCACTCGGGAGGCTGGCAGTTCAAGGGCCAAGCTCACGGCCAGACAACCGCTGCCGGTGCCTAGATCGAGGATATTTGCCGTCCCGCCAGCACCGACTTTTTGCAGCGCGATATCGACCAGCAGTTCGGTCTCGGGTCGTGGGATCAACACAGCGGGCGTGACGGTGAACTTGCGGCCATAAAACTCGCGCTTGCCCGTCAGGTAGGCCATCGGCTCACCCGCCGCACGCCGTCCTGCCAGCGCCGAGAATTCGGCTGCCCGCTCTGCGGCAACCGTGTCGTCGGAGTGGCTGGCCAGCCAGACTGCGGGACAGTCGAGCACATGGCCCAGCAGCAGGCGCGCTTCGGCGGCGGGCAGGCTTTGCCGCGCCTCGGCCAGCAGCTCCGCAACGCTGGGCATTACTCTTCGCCCGCGAGTACCGCCAGCTGCTCGGTCTGGTGTTCGGCGCGCAGCGCGCCGAGTAGTTCGTCAAGATCGCCGTCCATGATCGCGTCGATCTTGTAGAGCGTCAGGTTGATGCGGTGGTCGGTAATGCGGCCCTGCGGGAAGTTGTAGGTGCGGATGCGCTCGGAACGATCGCCGCTGCCGATCAGCGATTTACGCGTGCTGGCGATCTGCTGCTGCTGGCTGCGTACCTGCATATCCTTGAGCCGGGCCGCCAGCACACTCATCGCCTGCGCCTTGTTGCGGTGCTGCGAACGGTCGTCCTGGCACTCCACCACCAGGCCGGACGGCAGGTGGGTGATGCGCACCGCCGAATCGGTCTTGTTGATGTGCTGGCCACCGGCACCGGAAGCGCGGAAGGTGTCGATGCGTAAATCCGCCGGATTGATGTCGATATCGACCAGTTCGTCGGCCTCCGGCATCACTGCCACCGTACAGGCGGACGTATGGATGCGCCCCTGTGCCTCGGTTGCCGGTACGCGCTGGACGCGGTGTCCGCCAGACTCGAACTTGAGCCGGGCATAGGCGGCAATTCCCTCGATGCGGGCAATGATTTCGCGATAGCCGCCGAGCTCGGATTCGTTCTGCGAGACGATCTCGACCTTCCAGCGCTGGCGCTCGGCATAGCGGGCGTACATGCGGAACAGGTCGCCGGCGAACAGCGCGGATTCATCGCCGCCCGTGCCCGCACGAATTTCCAGGAAGATGTTCTTGTCGTCGTCGGGATCGCGCGGCAGCAGTGCGCGTTGCAAATCGGCTTCAAGCCGCTCCATGGCGTCGTGCGCAGCCTGGGCTTCCTCGCGGGCGAACTCGCGCATTTCGGCATCGGCTTCCATTGCACGGGCTGCGGCCCGGTCGGCCTCCGCCTGACGGTAGGCCGCAAACAACTCAACCACCTCGGCGATCTCCGCCCGTTCCTTGTTCTGGCGCCGAAAGGTGTCCATATCACGTGTCGCTTCCTCGCTACCCAGCAGGGCATCGAGTTCGGCCAGGCGATCGGCAAGCTGTTCGAGGCGGTGGCGGATGCTGGATTTCATGGCAGGGGCAATGGACCGACACGCCACCGGGGCGGCGTGTCAGCGATCAGGGCACTACTTGTCGGGATGCAGGTGGAAAATGCGGTCGATCAACTGCGCAACTTCAATACGCTCCGGACCCTCGGCCAGGTTGAGCGCCTGCGTTGGCGGATGCAGGAGCTTGTTGGTCAGGCCCTTCGACAAAACCTCCAGTACCTGCTCCGGGTTGTCGCCGCGATGCAGCAATTTTAGCGCGTGTTCCAGTTCGTGGCGGCGCATTCGCTCGCCGGCATCGCGCAAGGCGCGAATGGTCGGCACCGTCTCGCGCGACTCCAGCCAGTGCAGAAAGTCATCGACGCGGTGGGTGATGATCTTTTCCGCATCGATGATGGCGGCCTGGCGCGATTCCTGACCGGATTCGACGATCTGTCCAAGATCATCTAACGTGTAAAGAAATACATCGTCCAGCTGACTGATCTCGATCTCGATATCACGCGGCACAGCCAGATCGACCATGACCATGGGACGGTGACGCCGCGCCTTGAGCGCCCGCTCGACCATCCCCAGACCGATGATGGGCAGGGTGCTGGCAGTACATGACACGACAATGTCGTAGTCGGCCAGCCGTTCGCTCACCTCGTCCAGACGCAGCACATCACCGTTAAAACGCTCGGCGATCGGGATGGCACGCTCGGGGGTGCGGTTGGCGATCGTGAGGCGTTTTGGTTTGCCGCCGGCAAAATGCGCGGCGCACAGTTCGATCATTTCACCGGCACCGATGAACAGCACGCGCTGATCCGACAGGCGTTCGAAAATGCGCTCGGACAGATGCACGGCGGCGGCGGCCATCGACACGATGTTGGCGCCGATGGCGGTGGTGGAACGTACCTCCTTGGCGACCGAGAAGGTGCGCTGGAACAGCTTGCTCAGCAAAGTACCGAGCGTACCGGCTTCCTCGGCGACGCGCGCCGCCTGCTTCATCTGGCCCAGGATCTGCGGCTCGCCCAGCACCATGGAATCCAGTCCCGACGCAACGCGGAACATGTGGCGCACGGCATCCTTCTGTGGATGCTGGTAAAGATAGGGTTCGATCCGGTTTGTGGTCAGGTCGTGATATTCCGCTAACCAATCGGTAGCGGCCATCGGCTCATCTGTGGCGCAATACAGTTCCGTGCGGTTGCAGGTGGACAGAATCGCGGCTTCGCGTACCGGCCGACCACGCAGGAGGTCGTGCAAGGCCTGCCCGAGCCGCGCGGGATCGAAGGCCACCTGCTCGCGGATATCGAGCGGGGCGGTATGGTGATTGATGCCGAGAGCGTATACCTGCACTTGATCGCTTGTCGTCAGTAAGGTGTTGGTCTCAGAAAAAACGTCTTCCGGGACGACTCGTCCTGAGCATTTTACGTCACGCCAGCCCGTCAGCGCCGCAGGCTGCGGAAGTACATGCCACCGACCATCATCAGAGCCAAGGGGATGGCATAGAGCAGGATGCGTGTATCGTAGCGCTTGACTTCGAGCAAGACTGGCGTTTCGCCATCGAAACGGTAGCGCAGCGTCGTTTCGAAATCCCACGATGAACGCGATACCTCGAGTTGCCATGCCTTGCCCGGATCCATCCGCCAACGCAGCCAGGCATCAGCTTCCTGTACTTCGCCGAAAGGCTCCGGAGGCTGCAACGTAGAGTAGATACCTTGGGTCTTTGCCTCGGCAATTTTGCTAAACGGGACACTGCAAGCCTCGTTCCCTGTACAGGTCGCCACCAATCTGAACTCCGGCTCCCACGGAATGCTCTTTTCCCAAGGCCACGCCATGATCAAGCCCACGGCCCACACCCAGGTCATGGCGACAAACCCCATCATCCAGCCGAAGATGCTGCGAAAAGTGTTGGCGTTAGGCATTCCAGCGTCTCAATACGAAACGGCCCTCCAGATGGGAGGGCCGGGCGAAATCAGGGGTCGGATTATACACAGACACCCAACCCTGCCCACGCGATGAAGCCTCTTGGCAAGGCTTACTTCCCGGCATTGGCGGGGCTGTTTTCAGGGGCGGGGGACGGGGCGGCGGAAGGTAACTGAACAACCTCAATCTTGGCCTTCGCCTTAATCTCTTCGAACAACTTCTTCAGGTTCCGTTGCAGGAGTTGCTGCTGTAAAGCTGGCTTGACCTGATCCAGCGAGGGGATCGCTTTCGGCCGCGAGTCTTCCAGCAAGATCACGTGATAGCCATACTGCGTCCTGACCGGTTCCTCGGTAAACTTGCCCTTTTCAAGCTTTGCCAGTGCCGCAGCAAATTCAAACACCATGCCACGGGGATCGAACCACCCGAGGTCGCCACCGCTGGAGCTGGAACCGTGATCGCGCGAACTCTGCTTGGCCAGGCTGTCGAATACCCTCGGATTGGCCTTCAGCCTGGCGATGATGCCTTTTGCCTCAGTCTCCTTCTCCACCAAGATGTGGCGCGCCTTGAATTCGTTACCGGCCACCTCCCCCTTGATCCTTTCATATTCGGCGGCCAGGACCTCATCGCTTACGGTGCCATTTTTCAGATAGTCCTGAACAAATGCCCTGGCCAGAATGGACTCGCGGGTCAGTTCAATCTCTTCGGTGACCTCAGGGGACTTGTCCAAGCCCTTATTGACGGCCTCCTGAGAAACGAGAAACTGCATCGCCAGTTGATCGATGATGCCCTGACGCATCTCCCCAATGTCGGTTTGCCCTTGCGCGGCGTGTTGCGAGACCATCAGATTCACCCGCTCTTCGCTGATGGCGATGCCGTTGACCGTTGCTGCCACGGGTGTTTTGGGGCTACTCGCGGGTTTCAGCGCATCGCTGGGAGCACAGGCGGAAAGGGTCAGCACCGACACGGCGCCAGCCATCAAAATGCGGGCAGTAACAAACATGAGTGGGTATTCTCTGATAATGAATGCTGCAATTGGGGTGATGCGGTTTCAGATGCTACTTGGTCACATAGCAGGTTGAATTCGTTGCACCGGCCTGGCAGGCGCGATTGGCGACATCGAGCCGATAGCCACGCCCCGCCATGCATGCCTCGATATCGCGCGCACGCTCTTCCCGGGCTTCGGACGACTTGCCAGCATTTCCTTTTTGCACATCGAGTTGGCATTCCCACATCAAGGAATCGAGGTTCTTTCCGCAGCCCGGCGCCAGCAGGGCAAGTGACAACACAGGAAATGATGCAGCCGCAGCCGCAATTCTACGGATCATTCGGCCAGAAGCCAGTGATGTACTTAGAGCCTATTTCAGTAGGCATGATTTCTGCTCGTAAATCTCCCATCGCA
>JACDZI010000114.1 GCA_013426785.1 Rhodocyclaceae bacterium
TTCCCATGCAACATTCTCTCCCGATTATGTTGCACTTGGATTTTGAGCGCGCCAAACCAAAAGCAACCGATTCAAAAAAGCAGTGATCGACGACGGAATCCCTTGCCATGTGGATCAAAATTTAGAGCAGCATTTGTTCGAATTATTCATCGCCGCAATGCGCTCGGTTTCCTGCACCTTGGTGCGCGAAGCCAAATTCAACACAGACGATTTTGCGAGCGCCAAGGAGCGCAACTGCCTGGGGTTTTCGTTATCAATGAAAAGAGTATTCCCAAATTCCCGCGATTCATGGTCGGGCACATTTGAGCGAGGCGAGCAAACGCTAAACGTACTGGGTCACATGGAAGATTGCGACGATTAAAAACCCCATCTAGTCTTCGACGACATCGGTCATATCCCAATCGGTCGTCCTGGCTTCACCTGTTTGGTAGAACTGTTTGATCAGCTTGACGTACTCCAAAAAATCCCGATTCTCCGTCGCCAGCCGGTTGGCCATGTCCCAGTCAATCTCATCTCTTTCACGAGCCGGAATCAAAACCTGGCTTTCTGCTGGGTTTTCAACATCGAGTTTGATGACGCCAATGCCGTGCGCTGCAAACAGCATGCGCAGCTCCTTGAGCGTGTCTTGGCCTTCGATCTCCGCTGCGACCAGATAGCCGAAGTTCGCCCACGACGAGTTGGAAACCGATTGGAAAAAGCACTCGCGCACGTTGGAGCGGTTAATCAGCAGCTTCACCTCAAAAGACCACAGCTTGGTACGCTTGTCGGAGTAGTAATTCACGCAGTCACGTACCTCCTGGTGCCACTCGGCCCCCAGGTCTTCCATGCCAACCACGTCAGGGTAAAGCCAACGGTTGCCGTTCGGCCCGCGCTTGTTTGAGGAACGCTTTTCATCAATGCGCTTGGAGTAGACGCCGAACTCTTCCCATAGGTATTGGGCGAGCAATGGGTACAACGCATGTTCGCTCAGGGCTTTGTGATTTGCATCCGCACTTGGCATGGCTGCTGCTTCCTCAGCAGCAACGACTTCAGCCATGTCAGATTGCTCGGTGTAGTAGTACTTGCGTGGTCGCCCCTCAGTCGTCTTGAGCCCTGGATATTTGGCTTGTTTGCGCATGAGTTGTGCGCCGATTTCTGCTGCGAGTTGCTGAAGCAGATCAGCCTCGGTTTCCAATGCCAGACTTTTTTCCTTTTTTGAACGACATTCTTCGGGATACGTCGCAAAGACCCACTCGGCGATTTGACGCGCAGTGAATTTTTGACCGAGCTGGTTTTTTAGAAAGTCGAGTACAAGCTTGGAAAGATTCAGTGTCACGGGAATATCCAGAAAGCTAAGGTTTATGAGGTCGTTGAAGGATAGGCGCTAACAAGAGCAACGCCTACCTTGTCTCAGTTTTAGAAGCGATACCCTACGTAAAAAGTCGCTTGACTGGTCTTCGGTTTGCCCGTTGAAAGATTTCCTGATTCTCTGCTGTAGTTCACCTGTTCCAGCTCAAAGCGACCTTCGATTTGCTTAGTGAAGGCCGTGGCCACACCCACACCTAAACCAGTCCCACTGTGAGTCGTTGTGCCATTGGGTGCACCTGAGTCTGTATATTCAGCCTTAGCATGATGCAAACTTAATTTCCCATAGACCAGCCAGTTAGGTGCAACTTGATAGCCCGGTGCCACATACACAGCAAAGTGGTCTTTGAGTTTGGCATCGACTGTTTGCGTTCCGCCGCTCACATAGCTGACGCGGCCAAAGTCACTTTTGTTTAGATCGTAGGTGGCTCCTACCGACAGTACCCACTGCGGAGATAAGCCAAAGCCATACGACGCGTCCAAACGGCCCACCGTGTCACTCTTCTTGCTTTCAGAGCCTGCCAAAAACCCACCGTATTCGACTTTGTTGCGCGCAGCGCTGAGGCTGACACCAATCGCAGGGCCAGTGAAATTCATATTTTGGTTTTGAGCGTGGGCTGTGCCGATCAGAGCTGTTAGTGCAGTGCAGACTGCAAGAGAAAAAAGACGTTTCATGAAAACTCCGTAAAAAATGGTTGAAAGACAAGATGCTACGTTTAAAAGCATAGCACTTCTGTAGCGGACGCAAGCTCTAGATCATGCTTCGGTTATTTGGAAAATACTGAATACAAATGTGAGTCATTTTTTGTTTGTTGGCCAGTTGCCAAGCTTCTACATGCCTGGATCAACGGATTCGCCTTGGTGATCTATTTCCCGCCGCTAATCCAGCCGGGGCCAAAGCACCCAACAAGTCCAATTAAGGCAATACTGATTGCTATAAGAATAAGTGCTTTCTTCTTCATTTTGTTTTCTAGTAACCTCGATCTCACCATGCGCCATGATGTCCATTGATGGCGCATGCAGAAATTAAAAGCAATGTAAGCACAAAAAGAAAAATCCAGAAAAATGATTTTTTAAAAATGATTTCCATATTATCGTTTTGACGTTAAGAAGTTATCATTGTTAATTGCTGTCGTTATTTAGCTACTTAGTTAGCGACCTTGACCAAACTGTCTAGCGCAAGCGACAACAATGAAACTCAAAATGATCAAAAAAATTACCCTTAAAAACTTCTTCATTAAATTCTCCTTATTAATTCGCTTTAATTAAACCGAAGAGAGGCAAGGTTTCCGCCTCTCGTTAACAACCAGAAACACTGCAGTTGGAGACACATCCCGTAAGAAATACTATTAAGAACGTAATAATAAAAAAGACAATTTTTTTCATAGAATGGGTTTTACTTTGATTTTAAAATTGAAAATACTGTATTCCAAATTTCCGGTGGAAGAAGAACGCTTAGTGCAAATGGTGTTGCGACAACTACATTTGTTGAATTTGTGATATTGCCAATTTGACCGAGTGCGGTCCGATCTAAATTTTTCCCATTGCCTAGCTTGTCATACCAAATCACACTGTTTAGGGTGTCATGTGTTCCTGCATACGCTTCAGCCAGCTTATCCCAGAATGAATTAGCTGCATATTCAAACTGGAATCCTAATAGCTTCATTTGACCGGCAGCACCTTGAACCCCTCCCAATTCACTGCGCAACTCCTGATGCTGACCTATGAATGCTTCAATGGTCAAATTATTGCCAGAAGCATCGACGGGTTTAAAGATCACCGTTCCATCTGGGTTTTGACGATATCCGCTTGTAGTTGTCGAATCTTTTTGACAAGCGCCTTCGCCCCCTTTTGCACACCATGCCTCCAAGACAATCCTACCTCCAGCAATTTTTGTGTTGTCTCCATTCACCCCCATGCTCTTTCCTGAGATGTTGCTGATACAGTCATTCTGACTGACGCAAATCCCCGGAAATTTCTTTGAATCTTCAATCATGGCCTGACGCATCTGGTCAGCCGCCCATGACAGAGACTCCTTGGTGATGGAGCTTACTGCCCCCGTCGTGCCGCCACCCGCTGCACCAATTATGATGTTCATGGCAATGTTGTAGTCGCCGTTGGCCCCCCACTTTTTAGCCTCATCTTGCAATGCAAGTTTCTTCTCCGGGTCTTGTTCTACCTCAGCTTGTTTTTTTCAGTTTGTCTACCTGATTGCCCGCGTAACTGGCTGCTGCCTTCGGCGCGAGTTGATTAAACGTCTGCGTGATCTGCATCTGTGCGTTGATGTCTTTCTGCACCTTGTCGGCATCAAAGATTTTTTGGATGCCGGTTTCTGCGTCGCCAGTGCGCGCAGCCGCGTTGCCTGCGATGCCGCTGATCGCTGCCGTGGTCACGCTGCTGGCGTTGCCGCTATCTTTACCAAAACCTGCACTGGTGCCACTCGGGGTGAGTTTGCCGCTGGGGTCAAAGCCAGTACCCAGGTTGACACCCACACTCTTGGCGCTGTAACTGGCCTGGTTTTGAATATCACTGGTAGTGAGCGTGCCGCCGGTGGCGAAGCGATTCACACCGTCGTCAATCGCTTTTTGTGTGCTGGTAATGGCACCGCCCGTTAGCGTAGTATTGCCCGCAACGTTGACGTTAAAGCCTGCGTCTCCGGCCTTCAAGCCACTCTGCTCGCCTACGCTGGCGAAAGTGCTATCGACGTTGCTTTTGCTCGCACTGAGGCTGCCGCCCATTTTTCCGTAACCCACGGAAATGCTGCCACCGATGCTCTGCTGCTTGCTATCGAACTTGCTTGTGTCTTGTAGGCTTTCGACGTTCAAATTGCCGCCCACATTGGCCGTGATTTGCGGGGCAGTGACCACGGCACCTTTGACCGTTGTATCGCCGCCAGAGTTCATCGTGACCTGGTTGCCTGCTTCAACGCGTGTGTTCGTCCAATTGACATCGCTGCCATCGGCCTTGCCGCGCCCACCACTGGCGCTGGCCGTCAATAGCAAGCCATCGGTGCCAAAGCTGATACCCAGACTGCCGCTGCGGTTGCTATTGGTACTGTGCTGATCGGCTGTGTTTTTTGCCGCAAGCAGTTTGATCTCGTCGTCGGCGTTCAAGGTGACGCGGTTGCCTGCGTTAACGTTGCTGCCTTGAATAAGAATGTCGCTTGCTTGTCCTGCTCCTGTGGCCGTGATGTTGACGTTGTTGCCCGCTGCGACGTTGGACTCTCTAGCGGTGTCGCTGGTTTGGGTGGTTTTGCTGGCGCTGCTGGAGCTGCCTACGCTGATGCTGATGTTGATGCCTCCGGCTTTTTCATCGGCTCTGGCATCTCGGCCTTCGATTGCTTTACCGTTATCGTCGAACTTGGTGGGCATCTGGTTGTCTTTGCCGTTGATGGTGGTGCCTTGACCCACCTTGACAGCATCGACTGCCGTTTTGGCAGCCATGGCCACGTTGGCCGCTGCCAAGACTTGCATGCGCGAGTCGCTGGTATTGCTTGCTGCTTGACTCATTTGCTGCGCGGTTTGAATGGCACTGATGACTGGGCTTGTGACGGCTACCGTTAAGCCGCTTTGCTTGAATTTGGTCTCCGTTTCGCTGTTGCTGGTTTCTCTGGCTTCAACGATGTCGACTTTCTTCGCTGTGATATTCACATCTCCCGCTGGGGCCATGACATCGCTGCCGGTTTGTTTGTAGGCTTGCCCAGCGTTTAAGTTCACGTTGCCTTGTGTGCTGCCGATGGTGGAGGCCGCTGCCGTCGTTGTGGTGCCTTTTTGTTCTGCGCTTTGTTGTTGTGTTCCGATGGTCAAACTGATGCCGCCGCCGCTGAAGATGCCGGATTTTTTCTCGTCTTTGAGGTGGGTTTCTACGGTGGTGTTAGTTGCGGCTTCGATGTTCAGGTTGTTTTGAGCAGCCAGTAGCGTGCCGCTGTCGCTGACCACATTGCCGCCTTTAACATTAATGTCTTGGTTGGCCAGTACGGTGGCCGTTTTTCCGGACAGCGTTGTGCCTAGCGCCGTGGTCGCATCCAGTGTGTCGCGTGTGGTTGTGGTGGTGCTGGAGAAGACGCTTGAGCGACCTTTGTGTTGATGCGCCTCGTCTACGGTTTGATTGGCCTGACCAGCCGTGAGGTTGACGTTGTTGCCTGCCATGGCCAGCAACGCGCCCTGGCTACTGACAATGTTGGCGGCTTTGACGTTCAGGTCATTACCCGCCTGCAAGGTAAGGTCGCCCTGCGTCTGAATGGCGGTGCCCACGTCAGTACGGCTGGAATCGCTGCGGCGGTTGTTGCCATCCCAGACGACGCGGTTGCTGGCACTCTCCGTGACCGTGCCTAGATTCAGGTTGTTGGCGGCAAGCAGCGTGGTGCTGCCTGCGGGAGTACCGGCTGCCGGTGGCGCAGCATTGAGAATGGCGGCGGCATTGAGGTTGATGTCGCGCCCAGCTTGCGCCAGTAGAGTTCCGCCGCTATCCGAGAGGCGGGAAATGCCGCTGACGGGTTGGGCTGACGAATTGATGCGA
>JACDZI010000115.1 GCA_013426785.1 Rhodocyclaceae bacterium
CGCCGGGGAGTTGGGCCAACTGCGCGGGCAGCTTGAGGCCCTGCGGGGCCAGGTCGAGGATCTGCGCGAGACCCGCGCCCGGCTCGATGCCGAGCGCGACCAGGCGCGGGCGGCCGTCCACGAGGCCCAGGGCGAGACCCGAGAACAGGCCCGACGCATCCAGGAGCAGGGGGCCGCCCTGGAGGCGCTCCGCGGCCAGGTGGCCGAGGCCGCGGCCGAGGGTGCGCGGCTGAGCGGTGCCCTGGCCCAGGCCCGTCAGGAGGTGGCTACGGCGACGCTGAGAGCCGAGCGCCAGGCCCAACGCACCGCGCCGAGGCCCTGGAGGCGTCGCAGGCGGCCCAGAGCGCCGATCTGCGGGCCGTCATTCCCACCTTGCAGGCATTGGAGCAGGCGCCCGCGGTTACTGAGGCAGAAGCGCCTGCGCTGGTCCTGGAGTCGACACCGGGGCCAGCGACGAAGAAGCCGGCCGCGCGGCGCCGGGGGCAGAGCCAGCAAGGGACCGAGTAACGGGGCGGTTTCCCGATGCCGATCAAGAAATTGATCATGCTTCGCTTTTGAACCAAGAGAAGTTAGGCCATTCTTGCCGCCGCATAATTGAGCTTGATTCCTTATCCGTTCTATTTTGTCCAGAGCTTGTATGCCGCCCCCGCTTTGGCGGGAACTGTGGTTGCGTCGATGAGATCGACTAAGTCCTTAAACCTCGTCTTGCAGGCAGGATACTGCTTAAGTCGCTGCCCGGCAATGGTCTTTGCGGCTGGCACACTGAGCATAATTTCAACCTCACTTGGCGAAAACCCCTTAACCATCTTTTTGTAATAAGGAACGGCCGCATTTGAGACACCATAAGGGTTGCCAATAGCACACGTTACTACCGTTGTAACAAACTCATCCTTCGCGGTGTCAGGGATCGCAGCCTGTTGTGAAAGTTGCAGCAGCCTTTCGGCAAATGGTGGCTCGTTGTAGAAGTTGTCAAATGCTTGATGAACTGCCATTAGACGTTTTGATGCGTTCGACAATAAGGAATGAAATTCATGTTCACCGAGGAGCGCCAGCATACCGAGTTTTTCAAAGAACTGCTGCGAGGCTCTGTGACGCTTCTCGTCACCCTTTGCAATATAGTCATGATGCCTGTTAATTAAGTCGGATCTTGCTTTTGGTGTGAAGTGCGGCGCGAACTCAGTTGCGATCAATAACGAGTTTACCCGTGCTTCCTCGTTACTACTCGGGTCGCTATATATGCCATGCAACGAGCCAAACAGCAGATACTGTTGGGCCTCATGGGTCTTTTCCATTCTTTGTACCCACTGATCTTTTTGCGCGACAGAGAATTTGCCACCTTTAATCGCGACCATGAACGCCGCAATGTTGACGCCTATCGGATTATGCTCATTGCCAAGCGCATACTTGGCGCAGCGGTTAGCAAAGCCGATGAATTCATGGTCATCAATCTTCCCTACTACGGGGTGCGCAGCGGAAAAATTATTTCGAATATCGCGGCAATGGTCGAGAAAAAAATAGCCATCTTCCGTTATGAGGTTGAGCTTTAAGCACAAGCTCAATAGTTCTGCATCCTTTAAATCGAGAAGCGCTTGGTCGTCGAAACCGGACTTTTCTGTAATTTGCTCAACAACGCTCAAGCCAAACCGTTTAACTTTCTCCCGTAGCTCAATTACGGATGAGTTCCAAATGTAGTTGATCGCGCTATCAAATAGGCCAGAAGCTACCGCAACGCACATTCGAGCCATACCTTCCGTGCGAAGCGCCGGAGGTATTTTTTTCAACACTCCGGGAAGGTTAACCCAAGCAGTTTCGATTTCACTCTCAGAGGCAAGGATATCTCGCGGAACACCAAGCGCGGTGGTTAACTGATCAAGCGCGGGCATGGTATTCGCGATTATTGCGGGCAACTTTACATCTGTCACTCCGATACTCCTGAGATGTTCTCTTTTTAAGCCTAACAGTTGTGTTAAACGGAATTTGCAGTTCTATATCACGGCGCCGCCCGATCCGAAGCGTCCGGCTTGAGCCGCCAACCGTGGAGTTTACCCCCAGGCGCTTGGTCCGGGTAGCACGCCTCTTTCTCGACCCACCAGCCCGGAAGATCGCACCGCGTCAGGATCTCGATGAACTGTAGCGCCGGGGTAGCGGAGGCACCGAAAGCGCCGCCCAACTCTCCCTTCTGGCGTTAATTCTTTTGGTAGCGCTATGGGAATTTTCGAGGGGTTTGTCCAGATCCAGGCTAAACCCTGCGAAAACTCCCGGCCCCAAGTGCCTGGTCTTGGCCAGTTCTCAGAACTCTAAAACTTCAGGCTAACCCCCACGATTTTTCCCTACCGTGATGTTACAGCGATAAAAACGCGCAGTTACAGCGCATTTACAGCGATAAAATTGCAGCTGAGTGCAGGGCAGGATATGCGAAGTAGGCCCACCCCCGAGGGGGCGGTCCTACTTCGCTCCCCTTACTCGCTGCGCTCGACGGGTATCCTGCCCTGCGGGGCTGGACGGCTACCGCCGCCCCAGACTGCTCGGCCCGGCAAGAGATCGGAACACTTGCGGGGTACCGGCCTGGCACTTCCAAGGCGCGAGGGGAACAGGCCGGGCAATTTCCGAGATTTGCGGGAAATGGGGATAAAATTTACCCGCCAGCTTCCTTCAATACCGGCATAGAAATGTTCTCAGCCTCCGCCTTTACCTGCGCCTCGAATTCCGCGAGTTCAGTCATCACAACCCGCTCGACCTCGTTCATGAAATCGACTACGGTTTGGTCGCCTCGCGCATCAGGAATTGGAACCCAGCGTTCATAAATACCCTCAATGCGAATGCGCCGTGTGGTAGTGCTCCCAGTTCCACGTGGTTCCCAGGCTTCCTTCCATGATGGCTGTGGTTCTTCCCGCAAACGCTTGCGGGCAAGGTCCGGCAGTTGCTTTGTGACTGCGCTTTTTAATCGCTCAATGGCGTCACGCTTCTGCTCCGGTGTTGGATCGCCAGACCATCCGATCGGGCTTTCGAGGAATCGTGATACAGCTGTCTCCAGCGCCGTGCGTAGATTCGATGTCGGCCGCAGTTCAAAATTCTCTCCCCAGTTCTCCGCGTACCGGCGACTGAGTGCTTTTATAGTTTGCCAGGGTTTTGGCTTGAAGAATGGGTCTGGTGCGATTCCAAGCAGTCCCTGCCACTGTCTTCGAAAGTCCCTAGCAGCTTCCTGAACGACCAACATCAGATGTGCTGCACTGTACTTCGGGAAAGCCACTGGCTTAAGAATAGGCGGCTGTTCGGCAATCAAGATTTCGAGTAGCCTATCCAGCTCAGGCCCCGCTCCTTTGGCACAATATTGATCGATTCTTCCAACATAGAACGTATGCCCTTCGAGCCTATCCAGCAGGTAGTGTGCAGCCTCAGATGACACATTCTTAGCCAACTGGTTATCAATCACGTTACGCAGGCCAAGGAATACGTGGTCGAGCTTTGCCTGACCTTTAAGATTGTCGCCCTTGACTGCATCCATATGGGTAAATACGACCGCAAGCTTGCGGGTGTGTCCCGCGTTGACGACGCTCTCTAGCGCCTTGCCAGCAGCATAGTTTGTCATCCCATTTTTAGCGCTATCGATAAGCAAGATAACGTCAGCTTCGTGCAGCAGGCCAACAGTTTGGTCAGGCAGGTCGGCGGTTGAGTTTGCCTTATGTCCAAGACCCTCAGTATCCATAAGGATGATCCGTGATTCCTCTTTCCCCCAAGTGGGCCTAAAAGGACCCTGCACCCGCAGGCCGTTGACCAATGGCGTTAGCAGCTTACCCCATGATCGCCATGAGTTACCGGATAGGAAGCGGAGTGCCTTGAGGAAAGACGCGCGGTCCTCTGGTTTGGCCGTGAGTAGCCATCCCTTCGGCCAACCGGTAGTCGTTTTTTCAAATCGACCGATGTTAACGAGTAGATCAAATTTCGTGCGAAGCTCGTCGAGAATGTCGGACACAAGCTCGAGAAAATCGTCGGAGTCATCGGCCTGCTGTTCTATCAGGTCGAGCGCCGCCGTTTGATCGATCTGTGACATCGCAGCCAGAGGGCCGTGTTGCGCTTCGACGACGGCTCGGTACTTTTTGGCGATGGCTATAATGCGGTCGACGTAACCACGGACCAACACGATGTTACGCTGGCGCTCGACCTCACTGACTACCGACACGTCATCTAGCGAGGTTTCTGCGTCCTCTGCGACTGGTTCGTCATCATCGTAAGGATCGACCTCAGCCTCGGAATCATCGAGGTCGCCCAGTAGGTATTTCAGTCGGAAACGCATACTGCTGTTCTCAAGCAGTTCCCGTGTCACAAGTTTCACGTCGGCGTTGACGGCTTTTACGATAGCTGCAGAGACACACTCCTCCACCTCAAAGCGCGCTTCATGTTCTGACATGAAGGTAGCGGCGGCTTCGTACTGTCCTTGGTGTAGCACCACCTCGGTCGGGAATGTCGTGGTACGGTTCACTGATGTTGCGGGAAAACGCTCGGTCTCTGGATGTGTACCGATGAGTTGACGTACAAGCGTGGTCTTACCAGCACCCGGCACCCCAACCAACACCACTTTTACGTAACCGTCCTCTCGCTGTGGCAACGGCAACAGCTTATCGCGGAATGGCCGGGCGTCGGAGGTCCTGGGCTCAATTTCTCCATAAAAGATGTCAATAACTTCGGGTTCGTAGAGCTTCGCTGCCTCAGCCCGCGCTCCGAGAGACCACAGGGCGTCGTTTGCGAGTAGTTCGTTCAGTTGCGAGGCCAGATACTGTGCACGAGTCGCATCGGAAGTGCCGAGCCCCTTACGTGTTTTCTTGCCTGGCTTTTTGTTGGCGTCGACTCGAAGTGGATGGCGAAATTCGACTAGCCATGCCTTGCGACCTGGATTCTGTTTTGCGGTTGCGGTATAGACTTGCGTCACGAGGGGATCTCTGATGTTCCTGGGTGTGGCGGAATAAATAATAGCCGATACTTAGTGCCTGTCAAGAAAAATTTGCCACACCAAGGAACATCAAAAATATTTCCGCGCCCGTCGTGGCTGAGCAACTGGGGCGTGCGGTCGCGTCGGGCTAATACTCGCGTCGCCTTGGTCGGCGTTCCGCTCTGACACTGGCGAAGTTTCCCGCCTTGGCGTTTATCCCTGATAATGTCCTTTATCAGTGATAGCAGCCTTGCCGTCCACCGCGCCGCCGCACCGCGTGACAACGATCAGCATGTTATGTATTGTTTGTAACATGCAGAGTCAGAGGTATCGGGTTGATGATTACCGTCAGTTCAGTAGAGTTTCAGCGCAACTTCGGACGCTACCAGGACGTCGCCCTGACCGAGCCGGTGACCGTCACGCGCAACGGCCGTGATCGGCTCGTGCTCCTGTCCGTGGACGAATATCACCGCTTGAAGCAGCGCGACCGGCAGGTGTTGCGGCTGGAGGACTTCACCGAGGATGACCTGAAGGCCATCTTGGCGGTTGAGCCGTCGGCCGCCGCCGCCGCCTTTGACCATGAAGTGAACGGGTAACGCGGTGTCGTTGCCGCAACCCGTTCCGGGCTTGGTGATCCGCTACGCCTACCTGTGGGCGGAGGAGCACCAGCGCGGCCAAGCGGAAGGGCGGAAAGATCGCCCAAGCGCCGTGATTCTGGTGACCGCCGACGAGGACGGCGACCGCATCGTGACGGTGCTCCCCGTCACCCACTCGCCGCCGGTGAACCCGGCGCTGGCGGTCGAAATCCCCCACGCGACCAAGCGCCGTCTTGGATTGGCAACTGGAGCAAGCTGTGACGACGGGCCAGTCTGGCGCCGGGTGGGCTAATCGCTGCCCAA
>JACDZI010000018.1 GCA_013426785.1 Rhodocyclaceae bacterium
GGCGGACGAACCTGCCGGGCCCGGCGCTCCGGGATGCGACGCCGAAGCAGCTGGGCTACCAAGTGGGTGGTGCAGCGGTCCCGACAGGACTGGACTTCGACGGCATCCTGCAGGCACACATCGCCTGGCGGAAACGGCTGCGTGAATTCATCGGCGGTAGCCATGAGCAACTCGATCCTGCCGTGGTCTGTCGCGATGACAAATGTGCCCTCGGACAATGGATCTACGGCGAAGGCCGGCAACTCGACGGTGACAGCGATTTCGAGCGCATGCGCAGTTGCCACGCCGATTTCCACCGCTGTGCCGGCGAGATTGTCCAATCACACTTGAAGGGGGACAAGCGGAAGGCGGCCGGGATGCTCGGTGGGGAACTGACCCGCCTGACAACGATGACGATTGCCGAAATCAAAAGTCTCCGGGACAAGTTTGGCAGTACCGGCCCCCGCCAGGGAACAACATCCCGGACGATGCCTGCAGCCTCGACAAGGACCCTCGATGCGGTAACCCCACCCCGACTTGTGAAAGAAGACGAGCAATGGGACGAGTTTTAACAACGCCACCCCCCGTCCGCCATTCTTTCGCAGGGGTGACTTTGCGACGCGTGGATTCTTCCCACTTGGCGCTGGGCCTTATGGATGCTTTTTGTGATGAGGAGTTTCGCTGTGAAGCGAACCAACTCGGTAATGGTGATCGGGTGATTTGTTGTTCAGATGGCCTCGTCGAAACCTGGGATGAGGCGATTCGCCCGGACAAAAGCGACTTGAACGCCTTTATCGCAAGCTGCGAACCCAACGAAATCCTCAGTCAGATTAGTCACAACAATAGTCGCTACAGCCATCACGACGATACCTCTCTGGTTGTTATCAACATGGGGGGCAGATGCTCGTGCTAATTGCAGCAGCACATAATGCGGATGCCACATCATGACAGCCCTCAGAGAACCTTTTCGTCCCGGACGAGGTTCGGGATGCCCCTCCCTCTTGCTGGCCGGGGGGCTCCTGCTATTGTTACTGGCCGGGCTGGCCTACTTGATGTGGCAAGCACAGCAAGAGGCCATTCGCTCGGCCGAGCGGGCAACGTCCTCGCCGGCTGAACTGTTTGAAACCCGGGTAGCCAGCGAATTTCAGCGACTCGATGCTCTGCTTGGAATTGCTGCCGGAGAGTTTCAACCTGCCCGCCTGTCGTCTCTATCCCCGGCCGAGCGCGTAGCGCAAAGTGCCCGGCTCGCCCGCCTGATTGCCGACTTCCCGGCGGTGGCAGAAACACTTGTATTCGATGCGAATGATCAACTGCAACTTTCCTCGAATCCGGCCCAAACACCGTTCAATAACGTCGACCGTCCGCATTTCAACGTCCTGCGAGATGATCCGAGGCTGACCAGTGTCTCTTCCGATCCGCTGATGGCACGCTCAACCGGGAAGATGGCGTTCGGCGCATCGGCAGTTTCCGCGTGCTGGAACAGTTTCCTTACTATGTCCAGGTCGCCTTTGCCGAAAGTGAAGTCCTGGCCGACCGGAACCGTCAGGCGCAGATTGTGACTGGAATTTTCCTGCTCCTCGGCATACCGGTGCTGGCCGTGCTGTTGCGCCTTGGGCGGTCTCGTATCCGCGAGCAGGCTGCAAACGAAAAACTGCTGGCCCAGCAGCGCCGTCTTGAAGAAAGCGAACAGCGCTTTCGTGACTACTCGACGGCATCTTCAGACTGGTTATGGGAAATGGATGCTGATCTGCGTTTCTCGTATTTTTCCGACCGAGCGGAAATCGTGCTCGGGGTCAAGCCACAGATGCTCCTTGGCCGCCGGCGAGATGAAGTGGCCGACCTGGACGATCTCGAGCAGCGCGACAAGTGGGAGGCTCATTTCAAGACGTTGGCAGCGCATCAGGCATTCCGGAATTTCGAGTACCACGTCCGTAATGAACTTGGTGGGCGCTGGTTCAGCGTCAGCGGTGTGCCAGTCGTCGATGCGCAAAACCGGTTTTGCGGCTATCGCGGTACCGGAGCGGATATCACGCCAACAAAACATGCAGAAGCGAGTCTGCGCCGCGCGGAAGTTCTCTTGCTTTCCGCCATCAATACTATCGAAGAGCCGTTCGTCATTTACGATCAGGATGACTGCCTCTACCTGTGTAACGAGCAATACCGGAAGGTTTACGCATCATCGACAGCCGCCATTCAAGTAGGTAATACCTTTGAAGCCATTCTTCGTTATGGCCTTGAGAACGGCCAGTATGCAGAGGCAATTGGCTGTGAGGAGGAATGGCTGGCAAGACGATTGACACAACACCATTCTGCGAACACCGATCTCATCCAGCCATTGAATGATGGACGCTGGTTGCGCATTCTGGAGCGTCGCACGCCGGAAGGCTTCATCGTCGGATTCCGGATTGATGTCACGCTCCTGATGCAGGCCAAACAGGCGGCCGAAGCCGCCAGCATCGCCAAGAGCCGTTTTCTTGCCACCATGAGCCATGAAATTCGCACACCGATGAACGGTATCCTCGGCATGGCGCAGATGCTGCTGGTGCATGAGGTGAACGATAGCGAACGTCGGGATTTCGCCCGAACCATCCTAAACTGTGGCCAGGGCCTGCTGAATCTGCTCAACGATATCCTCGATTATTCCAAGGTCGAGGCCGGCAAACTCGAACTGGAAAAAGTGGTGTTCGATCCTCGCCAAATCGTGAGGGAGGTGCAATCGCTGTTTGCCGAATCTGCGCGCGGCAAGGGCTTGCAACTCAAGGCCGAATGGCAGGGCGAACACACCACCTATCAGGCTGATGCGCATCGGCTGCGCCAGATGCTGTTCAACCTGACCGGCAATGCCATCAAATTCACTGCCCACGGCCAGGTATGCATTGAAGCTGCCGAAATCGAACGCACCGGCAACGTCGCCCTGCTGGAATTTGCGGTTGTCGATACGGGGATGGGTATCCCCACCGAGAAGCAGGAACTGTTGTTCAAGCCATTCAGCCAGATGGACAGTTCGACTACGCGACAATTCGGCGGCACCGGTCTGGGCTTGTCGATCGTCAAAAACCTTGCCTGTTTGATGGGCGGGGATGTTGGCGTCGATAGCGAACCGGGCAAGGGTAGTCGATTCTGGTTGCGCATCCGGGCCGACGTCTATGCGGGCACCGAAAGACGGCAGCGAGGCCGGGCTACCTATATCAACCAGACGGGCGAGCAGAAATCGCCCGGTGCTCCGCCGCAATTGTGCGGCAGTTTGTTGGTGGCCGAAGACGATGCAACCAACAAGAAGGTCATCCTGGCCATGCTCGATAGCCTGGGTCTCACCGCCGTTATTGCCGATAACGGACAGCAGGCCACGGAGCGAATCGACCGTGGCGAGCGCTTCGACCTGATCCTCATGGATCTGCACATGCCGGTCATGGATGGGATTGCTGCGACCCTGCATATTCGTCAGCGCGAACGCGAACTCAGCGAGCCTCATCGCACCATCGTCGCTCTGACGGCCGATGCTTTTGCCGAGGATCGGGAGCGCTGTCTTAACGCGGGCATGGACGATTTCCTGACCAAGCCCATCGATATCGCCGCACTGTCCTCTCTGCTGCGGCATTGGTTGGCTCCGCATGTCACGTCAGAAACAGCCGGGGCAGAGGGTGGACGGTCTGCATCGGCTGCCGTCCCGCCAGCGCCGACTTTTGTCGAAGCAGCCTTGCTTGACCCCCTGGGCGACAATCGCGAGTTGGCTCGGCTGATCATCGATTCGGCTGCGAGTGACTTCCCGATGTATTTCGACCAACTCGTGCAGGCGTGCCAGGCGGTTGACTGGATAGCTGCTGAACGGCCCGTGCATATCATGAAAGGTCTTGCCGCCCAGATCGGAGGACTGAAGCTGGCCGGCCTGATGCAAACAACGGAAGAGCGGCTCAAGCAGGGTGAGGGGCTGGATGCGGACACCCTCACTCAGCTTCAGAGAGAATATGCCTCCCTGACTGTCGCTTTGGAGCATTGGCTCGAATCGTCCTCTTGAATCTCGGCGCGGGGACAAGCGTCTGGCCAGCCGCCATGGATGTGCGCACCGGGTTTCTCCGGCAGGGTTCGAAAACCAGTTCGCAACAGACAACCAACCGTCTTATTGGGGGAAGGGCGATTCAATCAGGATCGCGCGAAAGTCATTCACGTTGGTGAGCGTCGGCCCGGTGACCACCGCATCACCGAGCGCACCGAAAAAGCCGTGGCCATCGTTGTTGCCGAGGCTTTGCTTCGGGTTGATGCCCAACGCCCAGGCGCGTGCCAGGGTGTCGGGGCGCAGCACCGCGCCAGCAACCTCTTCCTGACCATCAACGCCGTCGGTATCCCCGGCCAGCGCATGGACCCCAGGCAGGCCATCGAGGGCAATGCCGAGTGAGAGCAGGAATTCGACGTTGCGGCCACCACTACCCGTGCCGCGCACCGTCACCGTGCTTTCACCCCCCGACAGCAGCACGCACGGTGGCCTGACGGGCTGACCAAGACGGCTGATCTGGCGGGCGATGCCGCCCATCACAGTGCCCATGTCGCGCGCCTCGCCTTCCAGGCTATCCCCCAGGATGTGCGCCGCCATGCCGTGGCGCCGGGCCACTTCCGCTGCAGCTTCGAGCGCCATCTGCGGCCGGGCCACGATGCGGGTTTCGCCGCCCGCCAGGCGCGGGTCGCCGGACTTGATGCTCTCGCCCATGCCGCTTTCCAGCACACC
Source organism: Rhodocyclaceae bacterium (assembly GCA_013426785.1). GTDB lineage: Bacteria > Pseudomonadota > Gammaproteobacteria > Burkholderiales > Rhodocyclaceae > Sulfuricystis. The sequence continues at coordinate 4,700 of JACDZI010000018.1, forward strand.
CCGCACCCTGGGAGAAAGATCGATACGGTAACGATCGATGATCGCCAGTGCATCGGCGCAGGTGGTCGGGTCCGCCACCGTCGGGCCGGAGGCGATGTCGACCGGATGGTCGCCGGGCACATCGGAGATCAGCAGGGTCAACACTGTCGCCGGATGGCAGGCGGCAGCGAGTCGCCCACCCTTGATGGCCGAGAGATGGCGTCGGACGCAGTTCATCTCGGCAATGGTCGCGCCGCTGCTCAGCAGAGCCTGGTTGACGGCCTGTTTGTCAGCCAGCGTCAGGCCGGGGGCGGGGGCGACGAGTAGCGCTGAACCGCCGCCGGAGATCAGGCACAGCACGCGGTCATCGGGTGTCAGGCCCGCCACGGCGGCAAGCAGACGCTGTGCTGCCACTGCACTGGCAACATCAGGCACCGGGTGAGCGGCCTCGATGACCTCAATGCGCTGGCAGGGCACACGGTAGCCATAGCGCGTCACGACCACGCCGGACAGCGGGGCCGGCCAGTGGTCCTCGACCGCCCGAGCCATTGCCGCCGCAGCCTTGCCAGCCCCGATCACGACCAGGTGACCCTTGGGCGCGACAGGCAGGTGGGGGGGTACGCAAGCAGCCGGTTGGGCCGACGCGATGGCCGCAGTGAACAGTTCGCGCAACAACAGGTCGTGGCTCATCGAAAAGTTGGCGCTGGCGGGACGGCACTTATTTCAGATTGGCGCTGCCCTTGTCGAGCGCTTTTTCCAGCATCGCGACCGGCATGTAGCCCGGTGTGCGCGTGCCGTCGGCGAAGAACATCGTTGGCGTGCCACGAATGTTGAGCTTGCGACCGAGGGCCACCACCTTGTCGGTGGGATGGTCGCAGTTGCCACTGGCCGGCGCCTTGCCGTCGATCATCAAATCGTTCCAGGCCTTGGCCCGGTCGGGCGCGCACCAGAGGTTCTTCGCCTTCTCGCTCGAATCGGGTGAAAGGATCGGGTAGAGGAAGGTGTAAATGGTGACGTCATTCACGCCCTGCAGTTCCTTTGCCAGCTTGCGGCAATAGGAGCAGTTCGGGTCTTCGAAGGTGACCAGCACGCGCTTGCCGTTGCCCTTGACCTGCTTGACGGCAAGATCGAGCGGCAGGTCGGAAAACTTGATCTGGGCCAGTTTCAGTTTACGTTCTTCGGTCAGGTCGCGGCGGGCTTTCACATCGATGATATTGCCGGTGAGGAGATAGTTCACCTTTTCGTCGGTGTAAAGCAATTCGCCGCCAACCTGGACTTCATAGAGATTCAGCACACCGGCCTTGCGTACGGCCTCGGGCTTCGCACCAGGCCCGAAGATCTGTTCGAGGACGGGGCCGATGGCCTTCTTGACATCGGCTTCGTCGGCCAGCGCTGCCTGGGCGATGAGCAAGGCGACCAGACCACCGAGAACAGCTTTGAATTTCATGGAATCTCCAGAGATGGAATTGAATAACTGGCGCCAAGCCTAGCCCATGGCATAGCGCACCAGCACATCCTTGATGACCGGCAAACGGTCCACAAAGTTCATGCCGAAATTACGCAAAGCAGCCACGGGCGCCTGCGGCGCACCAAACAGGCGCTGCAAGCCATGGGTGACGGATTGTAGCGCCACCACTTCCTCGCGCCGCGCACGCTCATGGCGGCGCAGCCAGTGCGCGTCACCACAATCCACATGCGCCGGGCACTCCACCAGTGTTTCGGCCAGGCTGCGCGCATCCTGGAACCCGAGATTGATACCGTGACCGGACAGCGGGTGAATGGTATGGGCGGCATCGCCGATGAGTGCCAGCCGGGGAAAGACCGTTTTCGGTGCGCGCATCAACCGCAAGGGAAAACCCGCCGGCGGGGTGATCAGATCGAGCCGGCCCAGTTGCAGGTGACCGGCGACCGCGACGCGCTCGGTAAAGACCGCCGGCTCCAGCGCCAGCAGTTCTTGGGCATGCCCGGTGGGCGTCGACCAGACAATCGAGATCTGGTTGCCCGGCAGGGGCAGATAGGCCAGCACGCCGTCGGGGCGGAACCATTGCCAGGCCGTGCCGTGATGCGGACGTTCGGTGGCGAAATTGGCGACTACGCCCATCTGGTCGTAGGGCTGGAATGCCACCTCGATGCCCGCCGCCGTGCGGGTCCAGGAATCGGCACCATCGGCGGCCACGACCAGTTTGGCCGTCAATGTGCGCCGGTCGGCGAGTTCCAGCGTGGCTGCATCATCGCCGAGTGTCAGGCTGGCCGGGGTGGCCGGGCAGAGCAGGTCGACATTGCCCTGGCGCTTGGCGGTCTCCCACAATTCGTGTTGCAGTTGTCCGGATTCGATGATCCAGGCGAGTTCGCCGACACCGCTGGCGTAGGCGGAAAACTCCAGCGCCCCGCCGCCGTCGCCCTGTACCGACATGTGTCGCACCGGGGCGATGCGCCCCTTGTCCAGATGTTGCCAGATGCCGATGGTATCGAGAAACCTGGCGTTGGCCGGACTGACCGCGTAGATGCGTGCATCCCAATCCCAACCCGTAGGCCGGACTGGCGCACGCGCCTCCACCACGGCAACCCGGAGCCGACTACGGCGCAGTCCCACAGCCAGCGCCAAACCCGCCAGACCGCCTCCGACAATGATGAGATCGTAATCCATGCCTGCATTGTGGCGTCCGACGCCGATCTTGACAAGTCGGGGGCTGCGCCGGGATAATCACGCCCCTTGAATTGGTGATGTAGCTCAGTCGGTTAGAGCATCGGATTCATAATCCGGGGGTCGGTGGTTCAAGTCCACCCATCACCACCAAAATAAAGAGCCCGCAGCGATGCGGGCTCTTTTCACGTCCGGTATTCGACTCGTGGATGCTGCTACGACATCGATTGCAATATCGATGGACTACCCGATTGCGGTCACTACTGAACTACCGAGTTCGGCCATCAACGGTCGTAGCCTCAGCGCCTCCAAACCGGCCTTTGACGAGGCTCGATCTCTCGGAAATCGTCATTCGATAGGCGTAAATGCACTGATTCCCAGCAGCACGTAGATACTATTGTCCGTAACGGTCTGTACTTCGACCCCTAGCCAGACTCTCCAACATTCTTTGAACAGTTTCTTCGATTATTGTCCGGAGACATACCAAGAAGAGCTATCGGGCAGGAAACTCGGTTTGGTTGCAACAAGCTATCTCCTGACGATTGATCTCCAATCGGTGACGGCATGGTGCTATCCCGTCACCGATGCTCGTCAAAGCCTTGAGGTGGCGTGAGAATTCCAGATGCCAACTAAAGCGCTACCAGAGCCCTCGCTACAGACATTCGAGCAGCACGATTTGCCGGAAGAATCGTGGACACCAGCGACACCCCGCCAAGCAGCGCCAGCCACCCTAGCGCCGCGACCGGAGACATGATAAACGGCAGTGGTGCAACAAATCCCAGCCGGCCAACCAGGGTATCCACTAACCCGGTCAGCGGAACCGCCAGAATCAAGGCAATGATCCAACTGAGCGCGCCAATAAAAAGAGCTTCAGCAATCAAGAGCACGATAATGCGCCGAGGCGTTGCCCCCACGGTCTTCATGACGGCAAACTCGCGTGTTCTCTCAACGACACTGACGCCCATCGTTGAAGCCAGACCCAGGGTGCCGACCGTGGCCATTACAACGGCCATGGTCAGAAGTGCCCGGGTCAGAATCACGATGTGATCAGCCATGGCGGTGCGCAACTCGGCGAGCGGAACGGCGGTTTCGACACTGACGCCATCGTCCGAGAGGCGTTGTTCGATGGTGCGGATGACATCAATGCGCCCTTGAGGCGAATTCGCATGCGTTGCAATCCTGAGCAGACGTGCGCTTCCCTGCGCACCAACCTGAGTCCCAACGATTCGCGCAAAGGCCTGATCGGTCACGTAGGCGACAGCGGACGAGCCGATTTCTTCGACAATGCCCACCAGACGCCGGGAGGCAGGTTTGCCATCAAGCGACAGGTCGATACGATCACCGATCCTGATCTGCGGCACCTGAGCCGCTGCCGCGTGATTGAGTACAACGCCCTCTGTATCCGTTGGCTGCAACCAGCGTCCGGCTAACACCGGGAACCCGATCAAACGTGTATCGGCTGGCGGCCCCATGACCGAAAAACTGGCATGACCACGATCTGGATAGGTCCGTACGACGTTGATCTGTCCGGGTTTGGCGAATGCGGCAGGGCTATATCCCCAGGCTTCAACGGATTTGACGCCGGGCAGTGCCCGAATGCGTTCGGCGACAGGAGAACCCTGTGCTTCGTGGAAACGAACCTCCACGTCGTAGTGCCGCGTCTCATACACTTTGGCGATGTTTCGGTCCCATCCGGCCGAGACGTTGAGTGCGGTCATGAACATCGCTCCGCCAGCCGCCAGCAGCGCAACGGTGAGCGCGAGCCGCGTGGGGCGACGCAGTGCATTGCGGGCCGGCCTGGGGAGCTTTGCGGTGCGCCAGCGCAAGGAGTCAGGACTGACGCCGTAGTGGTCGAGGGCCTGGCGTACACTCATGCGGCTCGCCCGGGCGATGGGAATAGCCGCAACGAGCAGGGGCACAACACCGCCGGCGAAGGCCTGCACAGCGAAAACCCAAGTGGGTACGGCCGCATCGGTGAGATTGAAGTTCAACAAGCCGGCGATGGCTTTCGTCAATATCTGTGTTCCCAGCCAGCCGAGCGGTATGGCCAGCACGACGGCCATTATGCCGATACTCGCAACCATCAGCGCATACATGCCGAAGATCTGGCGGGTTCGTGCACCAATGGTTTTCATAATGCCAATTTCACGCACTTGCCTGACCAGCATCGCCGCCAGCGAACCCGATACCAGTATGCCGCTCAAAACCAGGGCCATCACGCTAAACGCCAGCATCATGAACAGGATGGTGACCAGCTGCCGTTGATGCGGATGCTGACGGGGCGGCGGTACGCGTATTTCATGCACGGCAATGCCCTGATCCGTCAAGGATCTTGCCAGATTGGAAGCAACGCTCTCCACGCCCTGGATGCTGGCCTGCGGATCGCGTACCGTGATGCGCAATTCATGCAATAGCGGTCGTTCGCCCAGTGTCGAAAGCGTCGCTCGTGAAATGTAGCCATAACCTGTGCGTTCCTGACTGGCAGGCGCCAATCCCGGATCATGGACCAGGCCGGCAATGGTAACTTCACGGGCTGTCCCATGCGCGGTTTTGACTAACACATGCCCACCCACGGTGGCCTCCAGCATCGAGGTCGCGGTACGTTCGATCAGCATTTCCCCTGTTGCCGGCGGCCAGGCGCCCTGAATGGGCGCGAAGGTGCTGATTCGCATGGCCGCGAAGTCATCAATGACGAACAGCAGTAATGACCGCCAATCCTCACCCACCTTGGCACGTGCAAGAATTACGTCGCGCGCTTCGGCTTCCCGTACTTGCGGATGCTGTCGGGCAAGTTTAACGATACGCGCGTCAACATCACCTTCAAGTTCCAGGGTCGCCGATGCAGGGTTTGTACCCAGATAGTTGGCGGCAATCTCGCGCGTCAGCACGGCGTAAGAACCCAACACCGCACCGATTGCGATGATGCTTACGGTAATAGCAGTCAGCATGAGCAGAATACGGCCTTTTTCAGCCATCAAATCTCGCGCCAGTTTTAACCAGCGGATACTTGGTATGGAATGCGTTTTGTGGAGGCTCATTTGATGGCAATCTCCAGAATCCGAGTATCTACGCCATGCTGAAAAGCCAATCTCTCAAAAGTGGGCAGACCGGACAAGAGCCCCAGCGTAAATCCATTTGAGAACCCCAGTGCTTCACTGGGCATTCGCAGGACGTTGTGGTCGATTTGTCCATTGCTGTTTTCATCATGAAATACAACGATGGCGTAACGTCCAGCCGGGAGATTGGCAAACGCCAAACGGGCTTGTCCATTTTCGATGGCGGTGGCCACCTGCAGACGTCCCGGCCCCATGACAACATCGCCCGCCTCAAACAGTTTGGCGATGGCCTGCCCGTGCCCATTCTGGAATCCAGTTGCATGGATAACCAGCGCGTGGCTTTCCTCGGCCACTGCGCTGCTCAACAGAATGCTTCCCATCAAGCCGAGCAACATTCGTTTGCTTTTACGCATGGGACACCTCGCTGACTGTGTGTTGCCCTGCGGTGGTCTGGCTGGCAATCTTGCCGTCTGCCAGCGTCACGATCCGGTCGGCATACTGCGTCAGGTCGCGTTCGTGGGTAACCATCACAACCGTTTTACCGGCTTTGCTCAGACCAACAAGCAGAGCCAATACCGCTTCGGCTGTATGCGAGTCCAGATTGCCGGTTGGCTCGTCGGCCACGATTAGGGGCGGATCGTTGGCCAGAGCCCGGGCGATCGCGGCGCGTTGCTGTTGCCCGCCCGACAAACTGGAAGGCAATTTGTTGGCCTGGTCGGCAATACCTACTTTTTCGAGTAGCGCCATGGCACGCAGACGAGCGGCCCGAGGTTCGAGCGTGGCGCAGAAATCCATTGGCAACATGACATTTTCGGCAATGGTCAGCGTCGGCAGCAGTTGAAAGAACTGGAATACCACGCCTATATGGCGGCCGCGCCAGGTGGCCAGATTTGATTCGTCAAGCGTACCCACAGGCGTTCCCACCACCCGAATCACGCCATCGCTGGGCCGGTCGATTCCCGCGATCAAATTGATCAGCGTCGATTTGCCGCTCCCCGATTTGCCGACAATGGCAACAAACTCACCTGCGGGAAATCGTAAGGTGATGCCATCCAGGGCCTTGAAGTTTCCATTGCTTCCCGGATATACCTTGCTCACGTGCTCAAGCTCGATCATTCAGACACCTTGTTCTGTATTGGACAAGTGTCTATGATCGATCTGGAGGATAAAGTTAAACAGAACGTGCATCCGCTGAATGCCCATTTCCAGACAGAAACGCTTATGTTGTGCAGAAAGGAGCGAACATGATCGGAACAGAACAAATCACGGATCGACGGGTTCTCAAAACGCGTCTGGCCTTGCGAAATGCCTTTCTTGAGTTGCTCCCCGAGAAAGGATGGGACGAGTTAAGCGTGCAAGACATCTGTGATCGCGCAAACGTTGGCCGCTCGACGTTTTACATTCACTTCCAGAGCAAGGAGGAATTGCTGTCCAATGGCTTGAACGACTTGCGCGAAGGACTTCAACAACAGGCGTTAAGTATGCTGAGCAAAGGATGTGGCGCGTTTCCCTTCGTGCGCGGCTTGATTGAGCACATGTTTGAGCAGAAACGCATCTTCCGGTCGATTGTTGGCCGTCGCAGCGGTCACGTTGTGCAAACGCGCTTCCGGGAGTTGATGCTTCAACTCGTTGGTGATTCGCTAGAGAAAACGGTTCCCGCTGGATGGGAGCGGGATGCCGCTACCCATTACATCGCTGGGGCACTCTTTGAATTGTTGTCATGGTCGGTGGATGACAATACTCGAACGGCAGAAGAGATCGAGCAGTGCTTCCAGCAGCTTTCTTTGCACATAACGGCTTCGCTTGCAACGCGAGAGTGATTGATTCAAAGGGTCGTTACACCATGTGGGCCGCAAGGTGTGACGGAGAAATTCCTGGTGCATGCTCAACGACCGCTTACGCAATTTATGTTCTCGGCGCGAAGGTCTGCTATCGAAAACACGCAACTTACCCTTTGGGTCGCTATGTAAACCTCTACATAGCGGACCGACACACCACCCTTCAGTCCGAGTTATTGACATGGCCACGCAACCTGCATCAAATAACCAAACGCCAACCGGCCGTCCTGAATAAGCCATATGCGCAAAGGCAATATTATTAAATGAAGGTGGCGATTTCATTCCGAATAATGTTTTCTCAGGCGGTCATCCCGTTGCTTCTTTTCAGTTGCAGCAGCTTTTTTCATTTTTTCAAGTTCCAGGGCGTCGGAAAGTTTTCCTCCGGCTGCAAGCCCCACAAATGATGCAACCGCACCCACACCGAGGTGCCAGCCTGTAAAGTTCATGAATAGCATGGCAGCAACCGCAATAATGCCGGCGATTGCCAGCCAGCCCAGGAGTCCCTTGGTTCGCAACAGCGAACCGCAAGCGAATGCCGGGATGAAGGTGAGCAGAATCACCCAAACCGGACCGAGTTCGCTCATGGCCATCGAATCTGCCCGCCTGTTTTTATGCCTGAATAATCAACGCTGAATCAAGCGTGCCGGCATTCTTGAGACCCTGCGCCCACAGGGGTGCCTTGCCGCGTCCGGTCCAGGTCTGCTCGGCATTGGCCGGGTTGCGATATTTTGGTGCAACCTTGCCACGTGCGCCAGACGCCGGCTTTCTTTTCGCCGCTCCTTTCGGCCTGGCGGGTTTTCTTTCCTTCATCGCCTCGGCAATTTGCGTAGCGCTGATCCTGTTTTCGGCGGCAATCTGGAGAATGCGCGCAACAGCCTTGCCCTGAGTTCTATTCATAAGCTCTTTTTCTTTTTTTTCAATGAGCTCCTTGGCCTTGCGGAGTTTTGCCAGTTGTGTTTCAACGGAAGTGCGCGCCATTCATATCTCCTTTATAGTGAATAAATCCTCAAGCCGATGATATTGCAATTACGGGTATCCGGAAAAATATTTAGAATTTAATCTCGATCTTTGATTATTAAATTCACTTCGGGCCGTAATTACTCTTACAACTGGATTGGCATGTTTGGGCTCGTAATGCAAGTGTATTTCGTTCGAAACCGGTTTATTATCGCCGTATGTCCGATCCACTTGTTGCCGCCGTCGTCAGTTCGATCATCAGCTCGGTTGCCGGGGATGCGGTAGCTCCGCGACCGCCCGACCCGACCATGGGGATCGTGCGGATGCTGCCGGAGGAGACCCGCAAGGGCACCATGACCTCGCCCGGTTTCGGGCATGTCGTCATTGACGGGACCAGCATGCCGCTTTCGCCCGGCGCCCAGATACGCAACGAACTCAACATGCTGGTCATGCCCTCGATGATCGCCGGGCCGGCGCCGGTACGCTACCAAGTGGACTTTACCGGCTCCGTTTACCGCATCTGGATTCTCTCGGCGACCGAAGCGAGCCTGCCGGAGCCCCGCTGATTTGATGCAGAAACGTTGGCGCTGGCGGGACGGCCCAACCGGAGGCGGTTTGAAGACCAGAAGCCTGTCCGTCGGCCTGGAGCCGCTCGACAACGCGCAGCTGGCCAACCTGTGCGGCGCACTCGACGAGAATCTGCGCCAGATCGAGATGGCCTATGACGTGACGCTGTCGCGGCGTGGCAAACACTGTCGCATCGATGGCGACCCGGCCCAGGCACGCCAGGCCGCCAACGCCCTCAAGCACTTCTATGCGCTCGCCACCGCGCCACTATCCGTCGATGACATCCAGCTCGGCCTGGTTGAACTGCGTAGCCGTCAGCCTGCCGCAGCGACTTCGGCCGGCCTGCTGACAAAAAAGACCGATCTGCACGGGCGCACGCCGCACCAGGTCGAATACCTGCGCCAGATTCAGGAACACGACATCACCTTCGGCGTCGGCCCGGCCGGCACCGGCAAGACCTACCTGGCCGTCGCCAGCGCCGTCGATGCCTTTGAACGCGACCAGGTGCAGCGCATCATCCTCACGCGCCCGGCGGTCGAGGCCGGTGAGCGGCTCGGCTTCCTGCCCGGCGATCTGGCGCAGAAGGTCGATCCCTACCTGCGTCCGCTCTACGACGCGCTGTACGACCTGATGGGCTTCGACAAGGTGGCCCGCCTGTTCGAAAAGCAGAACATCGAGATCGCCCCGCTCGCCTACATGCGCGGGCGCACGCTGAACCACGCCTTCATCATCCTCGACGAGGCGCAAAACACCACGCCGGAACAGATGAAAATGTTCCTGACACGCATCGGTATTGGCGCGAAGGCGGTGGTGACCGGCGACGTCACCCAGATCGACCTGCCGAAGGGGCAGAAGTCGGGGCTGATCGAGGCGCGGCGCATCCTCGCCAACGTGCGCGGGCTCGCCTTCACCGATTTCGATGCCGGCGACGTGGTCCGTCACCCCCTCGTGGCGCGCATCGTCGTAGCCTATGAAGCCAATGGTGCCAATGTCGCCAAAGCCTGAACTTTCGCTGGCGGTACAGTACGCCTGCACCTGGAACGGCCTGCCCTCACGCCCGCAGGTACGCCGCTGGGTGTGCGCCGCCCAGGAACAGGCGCTTCAGGCCACCGTGCGCTTCGTGGCTCTGGATGAAGGCCTGAAGCTCAATCACGAGTATCGTGGCAAGGATGTCCCAACCAATGTGCTGTCTTTCATCTATGAGAGTGCGTCGGTCGTCATGGGTGATCTGGTCATCTGCCTGCCGGTCGTGGCGCAGGAAGCCCGGACGCAGGGCAAGCCGCTAAAAGCCCATATGGCGCACATGGTTGTGCATGGTATGCTTCATTTGCAGGGATACGACCACGAAACCGGCCCGCGCGACGCCGCCAGAATGGAAGCGAAGGAGCGTGAAATCCTGGCTCGTTTCGGCATTCCCGATCCCTACACCTGACCCATGGAACCTTCCAGTCGCCCCTCGCTGTTTGAACGTCTTTCACTGCTCCTGATGGGGGAACCCGAAGACCGGGAGCAGTTACTGCAACTCCTGCGCGGGGCACACGAACGCAAGCTGATGGATGCCGACGCCCTGTCGATCATCGAGGGCGCGCTGGCCGTTTCGGAAATGCAGGTGCGCGACATCATGGTGCCGCGCGCCCAGATGGATGTCATTTCGCTTGCCGATCGGCCCGAGAAGCTGGTCGATTTCGTCCTCGAAACCGCCCACTCGCGCTTCCCCGCTGTCGGCGACCACAAAGACGACGTGGTCGGCATCCTGCTGGCGAAGGACCTGCTGCGGCATTTCGCCGGCAAGGAGTTCGACCTGCGCGACAGCCTGCGCCCGGCAGTCTTCATCCCCGAATCGAAGCGCCTGAACGTGCTGTTGCGCGAGTTCAGGGCTTCGCGCAACCACATGGCGATCGTCGTCGATGAATATGGCGGCGTCGCCGGTCTCGTCACCATCGAGGACGTGCTGGAGCAGATCGTCGGCGACATCGAGGACGAATACGATTTCGACGAGGCGGCCGGCAACATCGTGCTCGACAACGCCGGCCACTACCGCGTCAAGGCCACCACCGAGATCGAGGATTTCAACGCCACCTTCGGCACAGCCTTTTCGGACGAGGATTTCGATACTGTCGGCGGACTGGTGATCCATCAGCTCGGCCGCCTGCCGCGGCGCAACGAGGTGGTCGTGATCGACGGCCTGCGCCTGCAGGTGCTGCGTGCCGACAGCCGGCGCGTGCATACCCTGCTGGTCGACCCGCAAAAGGGGCTGGCGCTCGACCCGGCCGCATGAGGCCGCTCCTGTTCGCCGTACTGCTCGGCGCCGTCAGTGTTTTCGGCTTCGCCCCCTTCGAGTGGTTTCCGCTTCCCGTTATCGCGCTCGCCATTCTGTTCTGGCTCTGGTCGCAGGCCGGTTCGCCCTGGCGCGCCGCCGGGCTGGGCTTCGCCTACGGCTTGGGTTTCTTCCTCGTCGGCGTGTCGTGGGTCTATGTCAGCCTGCATGACGTCGGCGGCATGGACGCGCCGCTGGCCACCATCGCCACGCTGCTGTTCTGCGCCTATCTCGCGCTGTTCCCGGCGCTGGCCGGCTATCTTTATTGCCGTCTCGCCAGCGCCGACTTTTTAAGGAATACCCTGCTGTTGGCCGGACTCTGGATGTTGACCGAATGGCTGCGCGGCTGGCTGTTCAGCGGCTTCCCCTGGCTGGCGCTCGGCTACGCCCAGACGCCGCCGAGCCCGCTGGCCGGCCATGCGGCCGTGATCGGCGTTTATGGCATCGGTTTTCTCGTCGCACTGATCGCGGCGCTTGCCGCACTCGACTGGCGACGCAAGGCCGGCTGGGCCGTCATCGTCGCGCTGCTGGCCAGTGGCAACCTGTTACGCAACATGGACTGGACGCAGCCGGCCGGCAAGCCGCTGCAGGTCAGCCTCCTGCAAGGCAACATCGCTCAAAGCCTGAAATGGGAACCGAGCCTGCTGTTGTTGTCGATCGATACCTACACGCGCCTGGCGCAGCAACATCCCGCCGCGCTGACCGTGCTGCCGGAAACCGCCATCCCGCTGTTCTTCGACCAGTTGCCGCGCGAGACGCTGACTGCGCTGACGCAACAGGGCGACCTGCTGCTGGGCATGGCGGTGCAGCATCGCGACGGCGGCTACGTGAATGGCGCGCTCGCCATCGCCAAGGACGCCGTCCTGCCAGCGCCGACTATTCAGAGTTACGCCAAGCGCCACCTGGTCCCCTTCGGCGAATTCGTTCCACCGGGGTTTTCCTGGTTTTTCGACCTTGTGCATATCCCCATGTCGAACTTTTCCGCCGGCCCGGCCGGGCAGCCGCCGCTGGCGATTGCCGGCCAGCAGATTGCGCCCAACATCTGCTACGAAGATCTGTTCGGTGAAGAACTGCTCGCAGCGCTGCCGCAGGCCACGCTGTTGATCAATCTGTCCAACACCGCCTGGTTCGGCGATTCGCTCGCCCAGCCGCAGCATTTGCAGATCGCCCGCATGCGCGCGCTGGAAACCGGCCGCATGATGCTGCGCGCCACCAATACCGGCATCACGGCCGCCATCGCACCCGATGGTCGCGTGCTCGGCCGCTTGCCGCCCTTCACCGCTGGCGCCTTGCGTATCGAGGCGCAAGGCTTTGCCGGATCGACACCCTATGCGCGCTGGGGCAACGCGCTGGCCCTGCTGCTGGCGATTGGTGCCGTTTTGCCTGCGTTCTTGGCGGCTTATCGGCGACGAAGCCGTTAAAATCGTCGTCTCGAAAATCCTTGCCATTTCAAGATGAAGCCGACGTTTCAAGAAATCATCCTGCGCCTCCAGGAATTCTGGAATCAGCAGAACTGTGCCCTGCTGCAACCCTATGACATGGAAGTCGGCGCCGGCACCTCGCACACCGCCACCTTCCTGCGCGCCCTCGGCCCCGAGCCGTGGAAGGCCGCCTACGTGCAGCCCTCGCGCCGCCCCAAGGACGGCCGCTACGGCGAAAACCCGAACCGAATGCAGCACTACTACCAGTACCAGGTGGTGCTGAAACCCGCGCCGGCGAACATCCTCGAACTCTATCTCGGTTCGCTGGAAGCGCTCGGTTTCGACCTCAAGCAGAACGACGTGCGCTTCGTCGAGGACGACTGGGAAAACCCCACGCTCGGCGCCTGGGGTCTCGGCTGGGAAGTCTGGCTCAACGGCATGGAAGTGACGCAATTCACCTACTTCCAGCAGGTCGGCGGCATCGATTGCAAGCCGATCACCGGCGAGATCACCTACGGCCTGGAACGGCTGGCGATGTATTTGCAGGGCGTCGAGAATGTCTTCGACCTCGTCTATGCACCGGGCTTGAAATACGGCGACGTTTTCCACCAGAACGAGGTGGAGCAGAGCGCCTACAACTTCGAACACAGCAACGTCGAGTTCCTGCTCACCGCCTTCGGTGCGCACGAAGGCAACGCCAGGCACCTGATGGAACAGAAGCTGGCCCTGCCGGCCTACGAACAAGTCCTCAAGGCCGCCCACACCTTCAACCTGCTCGACGCGCGCGGGGCGATCTCGGTCACTGAGCGTGCCGCCTACATCGGCCGCATCCGCAACCTCGCGCGCAGCGTCGCGCAAGCCTATCTCGACAGCCGCGCGCGGCTGGGCTTCCCGATGGCACCGAAGGCTTGGGCCGATGAAGTGCTGGCAAGACTTACCGAACAGTCAGCAAAACGGGTAGCCTAATCGCGTAATGGGTGGAGATATCGCTAATGCGTAATACTCTGGAAGACATCGTTAGCCGTTTGCGGCATGGCGACTACAAGAACGAGGAACACGTTAGGGTTGCCATCGTCGTGAGATTGCTTGATGCGCTCGGCTGGGACATTTGGAACCCAGTGGAGGTTTATTCGGAATTTTCCGCGATTCGATCTGAAGACGCATCGCGTGTCGATCTGGCGATCTTCATGCCACCCCATTACCTCAGACCTGCACTATTCATCGAAGTAAAGTCTGTCGGGAAATTAACTAATGCTATTGATTTAGCTGAGCGGCAGCTTCGAGACTATAACCGCAATAATCAAGCAGAAATTTCGGTACTTACTGATGGACAACTGTGGCGGTTTTACCTTGCAAGCGCATCTGGTGAATTTAGTCAAAAGTGTTTTGAAAAGTTTGACTTATTGAGTGAAGACTGCGCGCTCGATGATGTAGAGCTTGCACTCGACGCTTTCCTTGCGAAATCCGCACTCCAAAGTGGAAAGGCAGTTGACGAGGCACGTGCCTACCTCAAGCGAACAGATGCCCAAAGAGTTATGTTTGACGCTCTTCCTATAGCACTGCGAGACGCTGAAGATGACCCTTCGAGAAGTCTTGCTGAATGTTTTCTAATTCGCTGTTCTGAGCGCGGGGTTAGCTGTAGCTCAGAGGAAGCAATTGCATTTGTTCGTCAGAACAAACATCGAGCAATCACAGGGTACACCTCGATTGCATCCAGCGGACAATCTTCTGTCCAATTAGAGCGACCTATCCCCAATAGTGCTGCACACTCTTCGTCAAGAACCATTCCCTCGGCCGCACCACCGGGTTTGCTTTTTCTCTCTGGTAAAAGAGGTACCGATGCCCAAGGCAAACTTCTACCCTCAGGCCGCTTCATAGTTTTGCAAAACTCTCTTGCTGCCGAGCCAAGTCCTGGCTTCATTAAGGATGACCGCGGGTACTACCCGCTTTATCGTGATCTGATAAATCAGAAAAATTTAGTCCCGGAAGATAAGGGGGGAGTGACCGTATTCCGGCTAAGGCAGGATACGGAATTTAGCTCTATATCAGCGGCCGCAAGTGTTTTTCTTGGGACGTCCGCAAGCGGTCCGAGAGAATGGAAACAAAATCAATTATGAAAAATCTATTGATTGAACTCTTTGTCGAAGAACTGCCGCCCAAGGCACTGAGGAAGCTTGGCGAATCATTTGCTAATGACCTTACAGCCCAACTACGTCGGCTTGATTATCTAGAGTCGGATAGTGTTACAACTCCTTACGCTTCGCCGCGACGGCTTGCCACTCATATCAGTGGAGTGCGTGAGAGATGTCCAGACGTTCCAGTTCGAAAGAAACTTATCCCTGCTGACATCGCATTTGATCGGCAAGGCCAGCCTTCAGCCGCACTGAGAAAACGCCTTGATAAAGAGGATGCCACGCTAAAGGATGCAACAAGAGCGTTCGAGGACGGCAAGGAGTTCGTGTTTCTTGAGCGAGTCGCACCGGGAAGAGAGTTGGCTTTTGTTCTCGAAGCTGTGGTGCTTGCCGGGTTGTCGAATCTGCCGATTCCCAAGGTGATGACCTACCAACTCGCCGATGGCTGGACCAGCGTGAACTTCGTGCGCCCGGCGCACAAGCTTGTTGCGCTATACGGCAGCGATATCGTGCCGATCGGCGTACTTGGCCTCACCGCTGGCCGCGAAACGCATGGCCACCGCTTCGAGGCCGCCAACCCGATTGTCTCGATCCGCGACGCCGATTCCTACGCCGAGCAGTTGCTAACCGAAGGCGCGGTGATCGCCAGCTTTGCCGCACGGCGTGCCGAGATAGAGAAGCAGATCAAGGCGGCGGCTGCGAAAGAAGGCCTGCAGCCGATCGACGACGACGCTCTGCTCGACGAGGTGACTGCACTGGTCGAGCGACCGAACGTTCTGACCTGCCAGTTCGAGCCGGAATTCCTCGACGTGCCGCAGGAATGCCTGATCCTGACGATGAAGGCCAACCAGAAGTATTTTCCGCTGCTCAAGGACGGCAAGCTGACCAACAAGTTCCTCGTCGTCAGCAACATCAACCCTGCCGACCCTTCTGCCGTCATTCAGGGCAACGAGCGCGTGGTGCGCCCGCGGCTGGCCGATGCCAAGTTCTTCTTCGACCAGGACCGCAAGAAGTCGCTGGCCGACCGCATTCCGGGGCTGGCGAAAGTCGTTTATCACAACAAGCTCGGCACCCAGGGCGAACGCGCCCAGCGTGTCGCCGCGCTGGCCTCTTCCATCGGCATGCAGCTTGGCGGCGAAGCTCTTGCGCGCCAGGCTGACCAGGCGGCGCTACTCTCGAAGGCCGACCTGCTGACCGACATGGTCGGCGAGTTCCCCGAGTTGCAAGGCATCATGGGCCGCTACTACGCGCTGCACGACGGCCTGCCGCAGGAAATCGCCGACGCGATCGAAGATCACTACAAGCCACGCTTCGCCGGCGACACGCTGCCGCGCGGCCAGGTCGGCGCTTGCGTCGCGCTCGCCGACAAGCTGGAGACGCTGGCTGGCATGTTCGGCATCGGCCAGTTGCCGACCGGCGACAAGGACCCCTTCGCGCTGCGCCGCCATGCATTGGGTTTGATGCGCATGCTGGTCGAGCGTGATCTCGATCTTTCGCTCCATGATCTGATCAATCTTGCCTTTGCCGCATTCCCGCAAGGCCTTGTTGGTCAAGCGCACACTGATTTATCGATATTTATTTTTGAGCGCTTTGCCGGTTGGCTACGAGAGCAGGGTTATTCCGCGCAGGAAGTGGATGCAGTTATATCGCTCAATCCTGTTCGCCTGAATCTTGTACCCAAACGCCTCGCCGCAGTGCGCGTCTTCGTCGCGCTGCCGGAAGCCGCCAGCCTCGCCGCTGCCAACAAGCGCGTCGGCAACATCCTCAAGAAAGTCGGCACTGGCGTGACGGCGCAGGTGAACATTGCCCTACTCATCGAGCCGGCCGAGGTGGGACTTAATGCTGCGCTGGCTCAGGTAAAGCCGCAAGCCGACGCCGCCTTCGCACGCGGCGACTACACGGAGTCGCTGTCTTCGCTCGCCGCGCTTAAGACGCCGGTCGACAGCTTCTTCGACCAGGTCATGGTCAATGCCGAGGAACCGGCGCTGCGCCAAAATCGGCTTGGCTTGTTGGCCACCCTGCACCAGGCGATGAATCGCGTCGCCGACCTTTCCAAGCTAAGCACATGAAACTGATCATCCTCGACCGCGACGGCGTCATCAACCACGACTCCGACCTCTACATCAAGTCGCCGGAGGAATGGACGCCGATTCCCGGCAGCCTGGAGGCGATCGCGCGGCTCAACCAGTGGGGCTGGCGCGTCATCGTGTGCACCAACCAGTCGGGCATCGGCCGCGGCCTGTTCGGCATGGACATGCTCAATGCCATCCACGACAAGATGCTCAAGGCTGCGGCGCATGCCGGCGGAGCCATCGACGCCATCTTCTTCTGCCCCCATACCAATGTCGATGCGTGCGCCTGCCGCAAGCCCAAGCCCGGCATGCTGCAGGAAATCGCGACGCGCTACAACGTCAGCCTGACCGGTGTGCCGGTCATTGGCGACAGCCTGCGCGACCTGGAGTCCGCCCTCGCGGTAGGGGCGCAACCGATGCTGGTGCTGACCGGCAAGGGCATGAAGACCCGGCTCGACCCGGCCCTGCCGGCCGGCATCCCCGTATTCCAGAATCTCGCTGCCGCCGTCAAATCGCTCACGGCATGAACTTCCTCCGCTCCGCCCTGTACATGCTGGCGATGGCGATCACCACGCCGCTGATCGTGCTGGCGCTGCTGTGCGTGTTCTGGCTGCCGTCCCGCCAGCGCCGACTTTTCGTGATGCCCTGGGTACGGCTGGTGATGTGGCTGATCCGCCACGTGCTCGGTATCGAGCATCTTGTCGTCGGCGCGGAAAACATCCCGGACCAGCCCTGCGTGATCCTGTGCAAGCACCAGTCG
The DNA here is from genome assembly GCA_013426785.1 of Rhodocyclaceae bacterium. Taxonomy (GTDB): domain Bacteria; phylum Pseudomonadota; class Gammaproteobacteria; order Burkholderiales; family Rhodocyclaceae; genus Sulfuricystis. The sequence continues at coordinate 22,443 of JACDZI010000018.1, forward strand.
GCCTGGGAGACCTTCGCCCTGCAGGTGATCTTCCCGCTCACCTCATTCGTTTACAAACGCGAGCTGCACTGGCTGCCCTTCTTCGGCTGGGGCATCAAGCTGATGCCTTTTGTCGCCATCGACCGCGCCCAGGGTAAGGCGGCGCTGAAACAGGTCGTGGAGCGCGGCCAACAACGGCTGGACGAGGGCTACCACGTGGTGATCTTTCCCGAAGGCACGCGCCTGCCGCCGGGCGCGCAGCGGGAATTCAAGATCGGCGGCGCCTGGCTAGCGGCGGCGACGAACGCACCGGTGGTGCCGGTCGCGCTCGATTCCGGCGAATGCTGGCCGCGCAATTCTTTCCTCAAGACCCCGGGCATCGTGACCGTCAGCATCGGTCCCGCGATCGACCCGGCCGGCCGGAAAATCTCTCAGGTCAACACAGCGGCCGAAGAATGGATCGCGGCCGAAATGCGCCGCATCAGCCCGCATCGTTATCGCCATGAAGGCGAGAACACCGCAACTGTCGCTGCGGCTTGATGCCGCCGCCCCGGACCACGACGCGCGCTGGCGCGCCGGTGGCCGCATCGTTTATCTCGGTGCGCCACTGATACTGGTGCTCGACACCGCGTGCCGGTTGCTGGAGCGCGTCGGTGGCGAACTGCATCTGCCCCTGCCGCCGGCCGCCACGGCGCGCCAGATTCGCGATGCCGCCGAAAGCTGGCTGCGCGACGAGGCTCAGCGGATTTTCATGGAAAAATCGGCGCTGGCGGGACGGCAAGCACCGAAAATCGTGCTGAGCTTCGGCAATCGCGGCGACTGGGCCAGGCGCGAAGGCGATTTGCTCCGCTGCCACTGGCGGCTGGTCGAACAACCGCTGGCCGTGATCGAACAAATTCTGGCGCGCGAGCAAGCCGGGGCGCAGGCCGCGCCGCACTGCGACGACCTCTTCGCTCTGGCCGGATGAGCAGTCAGCTCGAGCTGTTTCGTTTGCCGCTGCGCTTCACCGGCACGCAAACACAGGCACGGCACATCCTCCTGTCTGGCCGCATCGTGAGCTACGACTTGCGCCGCGACCGCCGCCGGCTGGCGCTGCACATCGACGAGCACGGCCTGCGCGTCGGAGCGCCGCGCGCCGTGTCGCTGGCCGAGATCGAACAGTTCATCCGGCAGCACGGCCCCTGGGTGCTGGACAAGCTGGAGGCCTACACCCGGCGCGTTGCGCACCGCCATGTCGGCATCCACGAAGGCGCCAAATTGCCGCTGCTGGGCAGCGAGGTCAGCATCCGCGTGACGGCCGGCGGCAATCGTGCCTTATGGCAGGACGACGAACTCTGGCTCGCTGCCCGGCCGGGCAGCGATCTGGTCGCGCTGGCCCGGCGCGCCTTGCAGCGGCGCGCGCTGGAGCATTTTCGTCCACGCCTGACGGCTGTAGTCAGCCAACTCGGCCGGCCCATACCGCCGCTGGCGCTGTCTTCGGCACGCACGCGCTGGGGCAGTTGCAGCGCCCGCAGCGGCATCCGGCTCAACTGGCGGCTGATCCACCTGCCGCCGGAACCCGTCGATTACGTGATCGCCCATGAGGCCGCGCACCTCGTCGAGATGAATCATGGCGCCCACTTCTGGCGGGTGGTGGCAGCGCTGTACCCCGAGTGGCGCTCTGCCCGCGAATCGCTCAAGCGGCTCGGGCCGGGCTTGCCCCTGATTTAAGTCCGAACTTCGTCGGGATCGCGGAAGCGCTCACGGATGGCGGTCACGTCATCGCGATTGGCCAGAAAGGCATCCGCACAACGCGGATCGAAATGCGTGCCGCGACCGGCGGCAATGAACTCCCAGGCTTGGTCGAATTCCCAGGCCGGCTTGTAGGGGCGTGTCGAGGTCAGGGCATCGAAGACATCGGCGATGGCGACGATGCGGCCGAAGAGCGGGATCTGCTCGCCGGCCAGGCCGCGCGGGTAGCCGCAGCCATCGAATTTCTCGTGATGGGTGTAAGCGATCTCGGCGGCCACCTTCAGGGTAGGCGCGGACGAATCCCGCAGGATCTCCCAGCCGATGGTGGCGTGCTGCTTCATCACGGCGAATTCTTCGGAGGTGAGCTTGCCCGGCTTCAGCAGGATCATGTCGGGTGTGCCCAGCTTGCCGACATCGTGCATCGGCGCTGCTTCGAGGATCAGTTTCTGCTGCGCCTCATCCAGGCCCCGGCCGCGCGCGATCAACTGCGAGTAATGCGCCATGCGCTGGATATGGGCGCCGGTTTCCGGGTCGCGGAATTCCGCCGCGCGGGCCAGGCGGAACACTGCCTCGCGCTCGCGCTCGCGGATCTCGGCCGTCGCCTTATGCACTTCGTCCGCCAGCAGCGCGGCCCGATCGGTCAGGGCCAGATGGCTGCGGCGCAGAGCCAGCATGTTCTTGACGCGCGAGGTGAACTCGATGCGATCGACGGGCTTGGTCAGGAAATCGTTGGCGCCGCTTTCCAGCGCCCGATAGCGCACATCTTTCTCGTGATCGGCCGTCACCATCAGCACCGGCACTTCGGCGGTGCCCGACGCGGCACGAAAGCGCTGGATGAACTCGATACCGTCGGGCGCTGGCATCATGTAGTCGACGATGACGATGTCCGGCTGGTTCAAGAGGCACCAGTCGAGCCCGGCGGCCGAGTCGGTAAAACAGACCGGTTTGCAGCCCTCGATCCGGTTCACCAGCGCCTGCATCAGCGTGACATTGATCTGGGTGTCATCGACGATGACGATGTTCATGGCAGATTCCCGAAGAGTGACCGGCGCATTCTAATGGATGCCTGGTTCAGGCGATCCCCTCACCCAGACGTCCGGCCAGATAGCGTTCGAGGTGGCGATCGGTGATGCTGATATGGCTGATGAACCAATCGAGCAACATGAACTGGCAGCGAAACGCCAAGCGCAATCCGGAAATCCGGCCCTCATGGATGTCCAGTGCCAGCGCATCCTCGAATTCTCGGAATTTTTGATGTTGTTGACGATGTTCGAGCGACGGCGAACGGGCATATCCATGCGCGTCCATCATGCGTTCCTCGGATTCGAAATGTTCCTTGGTCACTTCGACCAGCTTGACGACCAGTTGTTCGGCCAGGCCCGATGATTCCTGCAGCAGAGCCTCCGAGAGAGCGACGATATGGCTGAAGATGACCTGATGCATCTCGTCCAGACCCGAGAAACCGAGCAGGTATTCCGATCGCCACACCACCCCGCTGTCGGTTTCACCCGCCTCGCCGGAGTGATTGCGGTTGGCCTGGCGGCAGCGCTGCCAGTAGACCGAGGCCGGCGTGTCGCCCGGACTGTGTTCGAGGCAGTCGCTGAACAGAGCCAGCGCTTCATCCATGCGCCGGAAATGGTAGTGCGCCAGCGCATCCTCGAAGATGTCACGGCTTGCGGTTTTGGCCGCCTTGAGCGGCACCGGGTCGGCATCGAACACCTCGTAGATCGACTGGGCCAGGTGCTTGCCGCGCACCCGCACGCGATCGAGAAACCGGATCGAGAATTCAGCGGGGTAACGAATGCTGTTGAGGGTGTGCTGTGAAATGAGGATCGGCGTCTGGTAGGTCTTGGTGAGCGTCTCGACCCGGGAGGCCAGATTTACCGCGTCGCTGATAACCGTCACTTCCATGCGGTTACTGCCGCCGATCACCCCCAGCATCAGCAGGCCGGAATTCATGCCGATGCCGATATGCACGTCGCCGGCATTGCGGCGTTCCGGATTGTCGAATGCCAACTCGCCCTGCAGGATCGAACGCTGGGTATTGAACTGTTCGAGCTCCGCGAGCATGCCGAGGGCGCCGCGCAAGGCATCGTCGCCCCGAGCCGGAAACAGCGCCATGACCGAATCGCCGATGTACTTGTCAATGAAACCGCCATGCGCCAGCACCATCGGTTCCATGAAACTCAGGTAGGCATTGATGAAGTCGAAGCACTGCTGGGGCGACATGCGCTCGGACATCGAGGCGAAACCGCGGATGTCCGAAAACAGGATCGTCATCTTCTTTTCGGCCTGGTTGCCCCAGTCAACGTCGAGGATGCTTTCCTTGCCCAGCAGTTCAAGCAGCTGGGGGGGGACGAAACGGGCGTAGGCTGATTGCACCTGCGCCAACCGCTGCTCGACCCCTTGGCGGGTGGCAATCTCCGCTTCAAGACGCGCCCGCATCCGGCGCAACTCTTCTTCCGCGCTTGGTGCCAGGGCCGATTCAGGCGACATGCCGCGATTCGTCATGCACCCATTGTATTCAATACAGTTGGAAAAGGATGGTGGCTCCCCCGGGAGTCGAACCCAGCACCAACAGATTATGAGAATAGCCCTGGGGGCGCCGGGTTTCTCGCTACTGCGAAGAAAGGCAGCAAAGTTTCCAAGACTAAAGGTTTGCCTGCCTCGTCACCGAACCAGCTTCCGAACCAAACAAGCCCATTCGGGTTGATCTGGGTGAAATACCGAGTCGGTCCACCATTACCTTAAAAGCCAAGCCGTGGAATTGGTGAAGCGCTTTGAGGGTTTTCATCGAGTTCCAAAGAGCGACCCTCTGCATGCATACCCCTACGTTTGCCCCGCAGGATTCCACACTATCGGCTACGGCCATCTTTGCGACCAACAGCATGGGATGGGGTGCGGCCATCGTTCACGCATGGACGGAATTGCGTTAACCCAGCGCATCTGTACCTGGGTACGCAAGCGGAGAACCTTCAAGATATGCGCGCGAAGAAGCGCAACAATCCACCAAGGGGACCTGCCTCAGGAAGGCCATTTCCTCGTCCGTGTATATCCGCAAAACCATCCCGTCCTCCAAGCGCGAAAACGGCCCCAAAGGGCCTTGAGGGGGGAGCGAAAAAGGAGCGAGATTTTTTCCGACCCGCCCACGTCCCCCGGGGGGAAACACGCCGAGATATAACCAAAGTCATAACCCGAAGGGGGCGGGATTGCGGGACCGTCGCCCGCAATCCCATATTTGGTGGGCCCTGCTGGACTTGAACCAGCGACCAAGCGATTATGAGTCGCCTGCTCTGACCAACTGAGCTAAGAGCCCTGAAAACGACAAATCAAAAAAGCTTATGAGTCCTCTGCTCTAACCAACTGAGCTACAGGCCCGCAGCCTGGCAGGGATCACCACCCCACCAGGTTGGATGAAACTTATTCGCTGCCGTCGAGGAAACTGCGCAGCTTCTCGGAGCGCGACGGATGACGCAGCTTGCGCAGCGCTTTCGCCTCGATCTGGCGGATGCGTTCGCGCGTGACGTCGAACTGCTTGCCGACTTCTTCCAGCGTGTGGTCGGTGTTCATCTCGATGCCGAAGCGCATGCGCAGCACCTTGGCTTCGCGCGGTGTCAGGCTGTCGAGCACTTCCTTGGTGATCTCGCGCAGGCTGGCGAACAGCGCCGCATCGGCCGGCGCCAGCGTCGACTGGTCTTCGATGAAATCGCCCAGGTGGGAATCGTCGTCGTCGCCGATCGGCGTTTCCATCGAGATCGGTTCCTTGCTGATCTTGAGGATCTTGCGGATCTTGTCCTCGGGCATTTCCATCTTGATGGCCAGCGTGGCGGGGTCGGGTTCCTGCCCCGATTCCTGCAGGATCTGGCGTGAGATGCGGTTCATCTTGTTGATGGTCTCGATCATGTGCACCGGGATGCGGATGGTGCGGGCCTGATCGGCAATCGAGCGGGTGATGGCCTGGCGAATCCACCAGGTGGCGTAGGTCGAGAACTTGTAGCCGCGCCGGTATTCGAACTTGTCCACCGCTTTCATCAGGCCAATATTGCCTTCCTGGATCAGGTCGAGGAACTGCAGGCCGCGGTTGGTGTATTTCTTGGCGATGGAGATGACGAGGCGCAGGTTGGCCTCGGTCATTTCGCGCTTGGCGCGGCGCGCCTTGGCTTCGCCCGTGGACATCTGCTTGTTGATGTCCTTGAGTTCCTTGAGCGGAATACCGATGCGGGTCTGCAAGTCGATCAGCGCCTGCTGCTGCTCGAGAATGGCCGGCGCGGCGCGCATCAGGGTGGACGCGTAGGGTTTGCCGGATTGCACCTCTTGCTTGAGCCACTCCATGTTGGTTTCGTTGCCGGGGAACACCTTGATGAAGTGCTGGCGCGGCATGTGGGATTTATCGACGCAAAGATGCAGGATCTTGCGTTCGTGGTTGCGTACCGCCTCGACCATGCCGCGCACCGAATCGCACAGGCGCTCAATGGCGCGCGCCGTGAAGCGGATGTTCATCAACTCTTCGGAAATCAGCTTCTGGGTGCGCAGGTAGGTCTTGTCCTGCGAACCGCGCTTCGCCAGTGCCGGCATCAGCTTGCCGTAAAGCTGGTGAATGATTGCAAAACGTGCGAGCGCTTCCTGCTTCAGCTGCAACAGGGAGGCTGAAACCCGCGCCTCGGCGGCATCTTCGTCATCCTCATCATCGAGATCTTCTTCGAGTCCCTCGTCTTCATCCTCGTTGCCGGCTTTGGCATCGATGTCCTCATTGGGGGCGTACGGATCGATCAGGCCGTCGACCAGTTCGTCGATGCGCATTTCGTCCTGCGCCACCTTGTTGGCCATTTCGAGAATTTCGGTAATCGTCGTGGGGCAGGCGGAGATGGCCAGCACCATGTGCTTGAGGCCTTCCTCGATGCGCTTGGCAATCTCGATCTCGCCCTCGCGGGTCAGCAGTTCGACCGTGCCCATTTCGCGCATGTACATGCGCACCGGGTCGGTGGTCCGCCCGAATTCGGAATCGACCGACGACAGGGCCTGTTCGGCTTCCTCTTCGGCTTCCTCGGCATCGATGGGCGCGGTGCTTTGTTCGGCCAGCAGGATTTCTTCCGGCGCCGGGGCCTGGTCATAAACCTGGATGCCCATGTCGTTGAAGGTGGAGATGATCGTTTCGATCTGCTCCGCATCGACCAGGTCATCCGGCAGGTGATCGTTGATTTCCGAATACGTCAGGAAGCCGCGTTCCTTGCCGAGCGTAATGAGGGTCTTCAGGCGGGTACGGCGAGCTTCAAGATCGGCGGTGGTGGGCTGCGCCTGTTCGAGGGCGGCCAGCATCTGCTTGTCGCGAAGCTTCTTGGCCTTGGCGCTCAACTTGACGACAGGCGCGGCCACTTCCACAGGGGCGGGGGGCGGCTCGACAACTGGCAGGGCCACGGGAGGAATCTGCGGCGTCATCTTGTCAGCAGCCTTGGCAGGTTTTTTCTTGGCAGCTTCCACCTTCAAAGGCGCTTTTGCCGGCTTGGCAGCGACGGGCTTGGCGGCAGGTTTGCGGGAAGCTGGGGTCGGCTTGGCGGGTGTCTTTGACATGGGCTCGACTCGAATCGCGGCTAAACCGCTAATTATACACGCAGGATCAATGACTCTTGCGTGCCAGCAAGTCGGCCAGGCTGCGCCGCTCCTCTGTCGTAAGGACACCGGAGCGTGCTTTGGCATTCAACTCGTCGATCCGGTGGCGCAAGGCCATGACGCGCAGGCGTTCGAGTGTGTCGGCGAAAATTTCTTCCTGTTTGCCTTCGTCGCCGGCATCGGCTTCGACTTGCGCCGCCAGCAGGGCGATGATCTCCTCATGCGGACTGCCGCGGAAATGCTCCAGCAGCAGGCCAAGATTGTTGCCCGACAGGGCGGCGTGTTCGACGGCATCGGCTACCGCCAGCAGGGCTTCCCCCTCGGCGCTGTCACGGGCAATCAGGTCGAGCGGGAGCCGGGCAGCCCGCTCCGGGCGGCGCAGTACGGTGAGGAGCAAGGTGTGCACCAGCGAATTGGGGGCAGGCCGGGCGCGACCAGGCGATGGTGCAGAATGTCCGAATGAGCGGCTGCGGGCGAGCGGTTTGATTCCGCATTGTCCTTCCAGTTCGGCTTGCGACAACTGGGCATGGCGCGCGACTTCCTTGGTGATCTGTACACGCAGGACGGGTGCAGAAATTCTTTGCAGCAAGGGCTTTGCTTCGCTGACGAGCTTGGCGCGACCCTCGGCCGTTCGGGTGTTGCTCTCCTGGAGCAGCTTGCGCACCAAAAAGTCGCTCAGTCGCGTTGCATTCCGGGTTTGCTCGATGAAAGCCTCCTGGCCGTGTTCGCGGACGAACTCGTCAGGGTCCTGTGTGCCGTCGAGCTGGAGCATTTCCACGCTCTTGCCATCGACGAGGTGCTCCAGGCTGACTTCCATGGCACGGCGCGCGGCCCGGTCGCCGGCACTGTCGCGGTCGAAGCAGAACACGACGCGATCCGCCAGCCGGATCAGCCGCTGGACGTTGATTCCGGTCGCTGCCGTGCCAAGGGTGGCGACAACGTTTTCGACGCCATTCTGTGCCAGTCCGACGACATCCATGTAGCCCTCGACGACGAGCACCATGTTCTGGTTCTGGATGGCCTTGCGTGCCTGGGGCAGCCCGTAAAGTTCCTCGCCCTTGCGGAACAAAGGCGTTTCCGGGGAATTCAGGTACTTCGGCTCCCCTTGGTCAAGAACACGCCCGCCGAAGCCGATGACATTGCCGCGTTGATCCTGGATCGGGAACATGATGCGGTCACGGAAGCGGTCGTAGCGCCGCCCCTGCTCGTTCTGGATGACCAGCCCGCATTCGACCATGGCCGGGTCGGCATAGTCTCCGAATACCTGCTGAAGTCCCTGCCAGTCGTCGGGCGCATAACCGAGGCCGTAGCGGGCGGCGATCTCGCCGGTCAGCCCGCGGCCCTTGAGGTAGTCGATGGCCACCGGGCTGACCTTGAGCTGGTCCTTGTAGAAACGGGCAGCGTGACCCATGCGTTCGGCCAGGGGTTGTTGTTTGGCTTTTTCCTGACTGCGGGCATTCACTTCACGGGGCACCGCGATGCCCAGGCTATTCGCCAGTTCCTCCACGGCCTCGATGAAATCGAGGCCGGCATACTGCATCACGAAACCGATGGCACTGCCGTGGGCCCCGCAGCCGAAGCAGTGATAGAACTGCTTTGAAGCGCTGACGGTGAAGGAGGGGGTCTTCTCCGAGTGGAAAGGACAGCAGGCATGGTAGTTCGCGCCCGCTTTTTTGAGGGTGATGTAACGCTCTACCACGTCGACGATGTCGACGCGGGAGAGCAGTTCCTGAATGAATGACTCGGGGATCACCCAGCCATTATGAGGGCATTACGCCCCGCTGAGCTTGGCCTTGACCAGTTTCGAGACTTCGCCCATGTCGGCGCGACCGGCGATCTGCGGCTTGACCAGCGCCATCACCTTGCCCATGTCGACCGGTGCCTTGGCACCCGAGTCCACTACAGCCTTGGCGACAATCGCCACCATCTCATCGGCGCTCATGGCCTGCGGCATGTAGGCCATCAGCACCCCGACCTCGAACTTTTCCGCATCGGCCAGATCCTGCCGCTTGGCCGCTTCGTACTGGGTGATCGAGTCCTTGCGCTGCTTGAGCATCTTCTCGATGACGGCGATCACCTGCGCATTATCGAGCTGGATGCGCTCATCTACCTCGCGCTGCTTGATCGCGGCCAGCAACAGGCGGATCGCACCGAGGCGGGCGGTTTCCTTCGCCTTCAAGGCGGATTTCATGTCTTCGGTAATGCGTGCTTTGAGGTTCATGCGTTTCTCCAAAAACACAAAAACCGCCCCGAAGGCGGTTCTGTCCAGCGACCGGAAAGGATCAGTACATCTTGGGCGGAAGCAACTGGCTGCGGATGCGCTTGTGATGGCGCTTCACCGCGGCGGCCAGCTTGCGCTTGCGCTCGGAAGTGGGCTTCTCGTAGAACTCGCGCGAACGCAGTTCGGTGAGTGTGCCGGCCTTTTCGATGGTGCGCTTGAAGCGACGAATCGCAACCTCGAAGGGCTCATTTTCCTTGACGCGAATACCGGGCATGCGAATTTCCTAGACTTGGTTGGGTGAAAGGGTGCGGATTTTAGTCATTTCCCTGGGGATGTCAAAGTAAAATTTCGCCATGCGCGTGCTCGGCATCGAAACCTCCTGCGACGAAACCGGCCTGGCCCTGTACGACACGTCGCGGGGCCTGCTGGCCCATGCCGTGCATTCGCAGGTGGCGATGCACGAGGATTACGGCGGCGTCGTGCCGGAACTGGCCTCGCGCGACCACATCCTGCGACTCGCCCCGCTATTGCAGAAAGTTCTCGCGGACGCCGCAGTGTCGCAGGAAAGCATTGATGCCATTGCCTACACCGCAGGACCGGGGCTGGCCGGGGCGCTGCTGACCGGCGCCAGCTTTGCGTCGGGACTGGCGCTGGCGCTCGGCATTCCCGCCCTGCCGATCCACCATCTCGAAGGCCATTTGCTGTCGCCGCTGTTATCGAAAGACCTGGCGCGCTTCCCTTTCATCGCCTTGCTGGTTTCCGGCGGCCACACGCAGATCATGGCCGTGACGCAAGTGGGCGCTTACGCGCTGCTGGGCGAATCGCTCGACGACGCGGCCGGGGAGGCCTTCGACAAGACGGCGCAATTGCTGGGCCTCGGCTATCCCGGCGGGCCGGCGCTGGCGAAACTGGCGGAAACCGGTATGCCGGGACGCTTCAAGTTGCCGCGGCCGATGCTGAACAGCGGCGATTTCATGTTCAGCTTTTCCGGACTCAAGACCGCCGTACTGACGGCTGCACGTGAGCACACGCTCTCGGCGCAGGACAAGGCCGACCTCGCCGCCGAATTCCAGGAAGCGGCGACGGAAGTGCTGGCTGCCAAGTCGCTGGCGGCGTGCCGCCAGCGCCGACTTTCCACACTGGTAGTGGCCGGGGGGGTCGGGGCGAACCGGCGACTACGCGAACGGCTCGACAGTGCGGCGGCGAAGCAGGGCGTGCGGGTCTGTTATCCGGAACTGGAACTGTGCACCGACAATGGCGCGATGATCGCCTTCGCAGCCGCGCAACGCCTGCTGGCGGGAAAAGCGGAAGCTCCAAATAAAGAGGGCGCGTTCGCCGTCAGGCCACGCTGGCCGCTGGCAACTGCTTAAGTTTTCTTCTTGCTGCCGATCCTGCCTTCGGTGCCGGCCAGCAGCCGCTTGATGTTGGCGGTGTGGCGCCAGACCAGCAGCAGGCACATCATCAGCACCATCTGGGTCGAAGCCACCGCGCCATGCAGCCAGAACGCCAGCGCCGGTGCGGCAGCGGTCGCCACCAGCGCCGCCAGCGACGAGTAGCGGGTCACGAATGCCGTCGCCAGCCAGACGAGCAGTGCGCCCAGGGCCAGCCAGCCGTCCAGGCCCAACAGCACGCCGACGGCGGTCGCCACGCCCTTGCCGCCCTTGAACTTGAGGAACACGGGGAACAGGTGACCGAGGAAAGCGGCCAGTCCCGTTAATGCAATCGCCGTGCTGCCAGCGCCAAGTTTTGCGGCGGCGAACATGGCGAGCCAGCCCTTGGCTGCATCGCCCAGTAGGGTCAGTATCGCCGCCGCCTTGTTGCCGGTGCGTAGTACGTTGGTCGCCCCGGGATTGCCGGAGCCGAAACTGCGCGGGTCGGCGAGGCCGAAGGCCTTCGAGACGATCACCGCGAAGGGCAGTGAGCCGATCAGGTAACCGAGGATCAGGTAAATCAGCAGGGAAGTTGGGGTTTCCATAGAATGGCCGGCATTGTAATTGAGACGACCCAATGGACTTCATCTTCATCGAGGACATGCGCGTCGAAGCGCATGTCGGCATCTACGACCGCGAACGGGCCGCGCCGCAAACACTCGACCTGTCGTTGACCTTCGGCGTGCCGGACGAGGCCGCACAGGACGACGACATCGCCAAGACCATCGACTACGCAGTGGTGATCACGCGCATCCGCAGCGAACTGGCAGCGCGCCATTTCAACCTGCTCGAAACGCTGGGCGAATACCTCATCGGCCTGCTGCTCGACGAATTCCGTGCCCCCTGGGTCAAGATCTCGATCGCCAAGGTCGGCATCGCCAAGGGCGTCAAGCGCGTCGGGGTACAGATCGAGCGGGAACGAATATAGAAATACATAATTACTATTAAGCATGTTTAAGGCGTATATTGGAATCCATGTTTTCCAATAGAGAAACTACTGATGCCCTCGTTTCCCTCGGGGAACGCCTGCGTCAGGCGCGGATTGCCAAAGGCGATAGCCAGACCGTGTTCGCCCGACGCCTCGGCATTTCGGTGCCGACGCTACGCGATCTCGAACAAGGCAACCCGCGGGTAAGCGCGGGCATCTGGGTGGCGGCGTTGTGGGCGCTCTCGCGCCTGACGGAGCTGGACAATCTCCTGCTACCGCAGGAAAGCCTCTTCGAACAGTTTGCCCGCCGACCCGCCGCGCGGCAGCGTGCCCCCCGCCGGAGCAAGGCTTCCGCGTCATGAATCATCTGCATGTCTGGCTGACGCTGACGGGCGGCGAAACCGCAGCCCTCGGCGAACTGGTGTTCGGACCACCACGCACAAACGGCACCGCCCCCACGGCATTCCGCTACGCCCCGACATGGCTGGCGCGGCCGGACGCTTTTGCGCTCAACCCCGACCCGCAATCCCTGTCGCTCGACGGCCGCGAATTCCCGGCCAGCCATCTTGGCCCGCCCTTGCAGGTGATTGACGACGCCCTGCCGGACGACTGGGGGCGCCGCCTGATCATTGCCGAACAGAAACTGCCGATGGCGCGGCAAACGCCCTACGAGATCATGCGCGCCGTAGCCGGCAACGGGCTGGGGGCGCTGTCTTTTTCGGAACGCAGACAGCCGCCGCCGCGCCCCGATGACCAGTTCGACCTTACGGAACTGATGCAGGCTGCCGCCGATTTCGAGGCAGGTCGCCCGCTGGAAGATGCCCGCCTGCAGCGTCTGTGCGCCGCGGGTGGCAGCCCCGGCGGTGCCCGGCCAAAGGCGCGCATTGCCTGGCAGCAGCAATCATGGATCGCTAAGTTTCCCAGCCAGGCAGGCGACAGCGGTCACGATGTGGTGGGGCTGGAGGCCGTCTGCCTCACGCTGGCAGCCCGGGCCGGACTCGCGGTACCGGCGATTCGCCTCGTTGATCTTGGCTCACGCCGTGTGTTGCTGGTGCTGCGTTTCGACATCTCGCCCCAGGGTGGCCGGCACCACATGATTACCCTGAAAACCCTCTGCCGCGAAGGGGCCGGCCTTTATGCGCTTTCCTACGATGTGCCGGCCGAGGCCATCCGTAAATACAGCGATGATCCTGAGGACATCGAGCGCTTCTTCCGTCAGATGGCTTTCAATGCCGCCATCGGCAATACCGACGATCACCTGAAAAACTTCCTGCTGCTGCACGGTGAGCGCGGCTGGCGGCTTTCGCCCGCCTTCGATCTGGTTCCCGACCTCGGCCGCAACCGCGAACACACGCTCGCCATCGGTCATTCGCGCGAAACACCGGGGCGGGATGATCTCGTCGCCGTCGGCCAGCGCTGGCTGGGCAATGCTACGCAGGCGAGACTGATCGTGCAGGAGGTCGTCGACGCCGTGAGCAGCTTTGAAGCCACCGCGAAACAACTGGCCGTTGCGCCCGACAGCATGGCCTTCTTTGCGGCCGATATCGCCAGGCGGATCAAACGGCTGGCGTGAAAAATGCAGGAAAGTCGGCGTTGGCAGGACGGCGGTCAGCCGATTTTGCCAAGCAGCTGACGCAACAATGCTATTGGGTCGCTGGACATCGCTTGAGCCACCAGAACGAACTCGACTAAATCTAGGCGTCGTTCGCCGCGTTCGTATTTGGAGACATAGCTTTGCGGCTTACCGAGGGCCGCCGCCACATCGACCTGAGTAAGACCTTGCCGTTCGCGCTCGGCAAAGAGTAGTTCGCGCATCGCGGCATAACGCGGATCGTGCATGGGGTTTGGCATCCGCGCACGGTAATAACCTGTTTCGGTATATCCCAAAATAGGTTATGCTTTCGGCAAACAAGTCTTGGCCGTGCACAACTCTCCAGAACACAACTTTCATCCACGCTATCGTCCTGATATCGACGGCTTGCGTGCGCTCGCCATCCTGCCGGTGGTGGCTTTTCATGCCTTCCCACGCTATGCCCCGGGCGGCTTCATCGGCGTGGATATCTTTTTTGTCATTTCCGGCTATCTGATTTCGCTGATCATCTTCCGCAGTCTGGCGCGAGGGGACTTCAGTTTCGCCGAGTTCTATGCCCATCGCGTGCGCCGTATCTTTCCCGCACTCATCGTGGTACTGGCCGCCTGTTATGCCATCGGCTGGTTTGTGCTGCTGCCGGACGAATTCATGCTGCTCGGCAAGCACATCGCCGCCGGCGCGGGTTTCGTTCAGAACTTTGCCCTGCAAGGTGAAACCGGCTATTTCGACGTTGCTTCGGAACTCAAGCCGCTCCTGCATCTATGGTCGCTGGCGGTGGAGGAGCAATACTATCTGGGCTTCCCGCTGTTCGTCTGGCTGTTCTGGCGCAAGGGTCTCAATGTCCTCACCGGCGTGGCGCTGATCGCCATCGTCTCATTTCTCCTTTCCCGCAAGGGCGTCCATGCCGACATGGTGAAAGCGTTTTACTGGCCACAGTCACGATTCTGGGAACTGATGGCCGGTGCCCTGCTCGCCTACGTGGAAGTCTTCAAGGCCTGGCCCGACCTCCTAACGCGGTTCTTGCACTGGGCAGTGTTCAACCGGCTCATCTTTCGGCACATACCCGAATCGCCCCACCAGCCGCTAATTCTGCGCAATCTGGCCGCCAGTTTCGGTCTGGTGCTGATCCTTGCCAGCATCGCCACCTACAACGCAAACATGCCCTGGCCGGGCAGTCGCGCCTTGGCACCGGTGGTTGGTGCCGTTCTGCTCATCGCGGCTGGCCCACAAGCATGGATCAACCGCCGTTTTCTCGCGATGAAACCGCTGGTCTGGGTTGGTCTGATCAGCTACCCACTCTATCTGTGGCATTGGCCGCTGCTGTCATTTCTGCGCATCATCGAAAGCGGCTTGCCGGCGCGCGAATGGCGTATTGCGGCGGTAGCGCTCAGTTTCGTGCTCGCAACCCTGACCTATTGGCTGGTCGAACGGCCGGTTCGCTACGGCACCAAGCGGGTCTGGAAGAATGCGGCCTTTTGCTTGGCGCTGCTTGTGGTCGGGTATGTGGGCTTCAATGCTTACGAGAGGAATGGGTTGGAGTTTCGGGTCAAGGAAGCTGTGCGACGGAATGCCATGTTCAGCGCCAAAAACACGCCATGGCTACCAGAAAATCAGGACGAGCGTTGCAAGCAGGGTTTTCCACCACGAATTGATGCTGGATATTGCCGTTTGGCAAAGGATGGGGATCCAACTGTCCAGTTGATCGGGGATTCCCATGCCGTGTCGCTCTACCCAGGCATGCGGGACATTCTGCAAACCACACCAGAAAACGTTTTCCAGTTAGGTTATGGTGGCTGCGTGCCATTTTTTGAGGTGACCAGTTTCGACCGGAATACCGATGGGCCGGGCCACCACCATTGCAGGACCATCACCAATCAAGCATTGAGTATCGCCGAAACCAGCAGGACGATCCACACGGTAGTCCTTGTTTCCCGTGGCCCCCTTTACCTTTCAGGAAAAGGCTTTTTCCCCGATGATTATGGGGATGAAAAAGGGCATGATCGACTGCTGCAATCAGCCTCTCACCCTGAACTTGAAGACCACTACCAGATATGGGAAACGGCGATGCGAGAAACAATCGACCGCCTGCTCGCGAAAGGCAAACGGATCGTATTCGTCCTCGACAACCCGGAGTTGGGGTTTGATCCAAAATCCTGCGTAGATTCGCGCCCATGGCGCTTGACTAGCCGGGTACGTCAGCCTTGTGCAGTGCCGCGTAACGATTTTGACGAACGAAACCAGAGGTACCAGGAACTTGTTGCCGCTGTGCTGAAAGACTATCCGGCAGTCAAGGTGTTCGATGCCGCTGCACAGCTATGCGACAAGCAGTGGTGCTGGGCAATTTCAGATGGGCAGATGCTCTACCGAGACGACGATCACTTGTCTCTTGACGGTGCCCGATTGATGGCGCGAGGCTTGGCCAAGCTTCTTGCCATACAGTAAAAAGTCGGCGCTGGCAGTACGGCGACAGATTAGCGGCTGCCATGCTCAGGGGATGAGCATGGATTCAATCCTGACAGATTTCTATGACCGATGTGCCGCTCTCAAGGCCGGAGCGGAGGCCCGGCAGCAATGCCGAGAATGTATCGAGGAGAGCCTGCCGCCGTACATTACCCAGCCTGACCCAAATGACTTGGGGTGGTGTGCCGTAACGCGAAGCCAGATGCTGGTAGTCTTCGTCCATGGTGATAATGCCGTAGTTTCAAGCCTTGGCAAATTGCCATATGCGCTCGTCGGGCGCAGCACCCAAATCGAAGTGGCGCACATGGCGCGCCGCAAAACCATTTTCGTTGAAGAATTCAGCCAGCGCCTCGGGTAGCTGGTTGTCGATCAGGAGCTTCAAGCTGCGCGGAGGACCATATGGTCGCTTTGCTCGGCGGCATAGCTGAGTGCCGCAAGGATGTCGGCTTCTTCCAGGTCGGGATGGTCATCAAGGATTTCCTGATGGCTGGCACCGACAGCAAGCGGCCGAGGATGTCCTTCACGCGAATGCGCAGCCCGCGGATACAAGGACGCCCGCCACACTTGCCTGGTTCGATGGTGATGCGTTCGCTGAGGTTCATGGTGTTCCCCCTAGTATCAACGAGGCTGATTATCCTCCAAGATTCAGGGATACTGCTCTGCGGCCAGCCGCAATCGCTCCGCTGCTCGGCGTACCTTCAGGCCTGCCCACACTCCACGATCTTCGGTTGCAGCACGCGCAGGATGTCGTGCGGGTGCACGCCGACCAGATAGCCGCGCTGGCCACCGTTGATGTAGATCAGCGGCAGGTCGAGGATGGTTTTTTCCATACAGACCGGCAGCTTCTTCTTCGTGCCGAAGGGTGAACAGCCACCGACCAGATAGCCGGTGTGGCGGTGCGCATCTTCCGCCGTGCAGGGTGAAATCTTCTTCACGCCGCACTGGCGCGCCAGTTCCTTGGTCGACACCTTGCGGTCGCCGTGCATCAGCACGATCAGCGGCTCCTTGTCCTCGTCTTCCATTACCAGTGTTTTCACTACCGCATGCTCGGCGACGTTCAGTTCGCGCGCCGAAACCTTGGTGCCGCCATGCTCTTCGTAAGCATAGAGGTGGTTGGAATGAGCGATGGCGTGCTTGTGCAGGAACAGCGTCGCGGGTGTTTCGGGGGGGCGGGCGTCATGTTTCATGGGCTAACCTCTTGGATGGTGGTTCGCGTGAAGTTCTTTCAGTCGTGCGCGGGCAACGTGAGTGTAAACCTGCGTGGTCGAGATGTCGCTATGGCCCAGCAGCAATTGCACCACGCGCAGGTCGGCGCCGTGGTTGAGCAGGTGCGTGGCGAAGGCGTGGCGCAACACGTGCGGTGAAATGCGCTCGGCCGGAATGCCGGCGGTCAGCGCGTGCTTCTTGATCAGCGTCCAGGCCATCTGGCGCGTCATGCCGGTTCCTGCTGCATTGGCCCGGCCGGTGACGAAGACGAAATCGGATGTCTTCCCCTTGAGCACGGCCAGCCGGCCTTCCCTGATCCAGCGCAGCAGCCAGTCGGCCGCAATCTCGCCCAGCGGCACCAGACGTTCCTTGCCCCCCTTGCCGAAGGTGCGCACCACGCGATCATCGAAACTGACAGAAAACAGTTTCAGGCCGACCAGTTCGGAAACACGCAGGCCGGTGGCGTAAAGCAATTCAAGCATGGCGCGGTCGCGCAGACCGAGGGGTGTATTGACGTCCGGTGCGGCGAGCAGATCCTCGACATTCTGTTCCGACAGGGTTTTCGGAAAGCGCTCTGAAGCAACCGGTGCCTGGATGTTGAGCAGAGGGTTGGCGGTAATGCGGCCCTGCTCGATCAGCCAGCCGTAGAAGCGCCGCAGCGTCGCCTGCAGCCGGCGCAGAGTGTTCGGCCGGGCGCGTTGGGCGCGAGCATGCAGATGAGCGAGATAGCCGTCGATTTCCACCTCGCCGGCAGCGGTGAGACCCGGCCGGTGTTCGGCCAGCCAGAGCGAAAACAGCGACAGATCGGAACGGTAGGCGGCCAGCGTGTTCTTGGCCAGTCCATCGGCCAGCCAGAGCGCGTCGATGAACTCGTCGATGAGTTGTTGCTCAGACGCCGGTAGCGGCCTCATGCTGCAGCAACCAGCGTTTTACCTCAAGCAGAAAGCCACCGCGCTGGCGCGCAAAGCCGCCCAAGCCTTGGTCGCCCGCCACGACGCGGTGGCAGGGCACGATGACGGGATAGGGGTTGGCGCCACAAGCGCCACCCACCGCCCGCGGGCTGCTGTCGATCTCCCTGGCCAAATCGCCGTAGCTGCGCGTCTGTCCAGCCGGAATCGCCTTGATGCCATCCCAGACCCGTTGCTGGAAGGCCGTGCCGGCCGGGGCCAGTGGCAGGTCGAAACAGGCCGTGGGGTCCTTCAGGTAGACGCGCAACTGGCGCACCGCCGCTTGGACCAGGTGACCGCGCCCCCCCCGCTCGTCGCAGGGTTCGAGGAAGTCGATCGCTTCGATGGCCTCGTCCCCGCAACAGATGCCAAGCGAGAAGCCGGGAAAACTGACGATGGCGTCGTAATCAGCGGCGCCCGGATGTTCTTCGATCATGACCTCACCTCGCCGTTGCCGAACACGATCCACTTCTGCGACGTCAGGCCTTCCAGCCCGACCGGGCCGCGCGCGTGGAACTTGTCGGTGGAAATGCCGATTTCGGCGCCCAGACCGAATTCGAAGCCATCGGCGAAACGCGTCGAGGCATTGACCATCACGCTGGCCGAATCGACTTCGCGCAGGAAGCGCAGCGCCCGGGTGTAGTCCTCGGTGACGATGGTTTCGGTGTGCGACGAAGAGTATTTATTGATGTGGGCGATGGCTTGATCAACATCGGCGACGATCTTGCAGGAGATGATCGCGGCGAGGTATTCGGTGTAATAGTCTTCCTCGGTCGCTGCCTTGGCCTGTGGCACCAGCGCCTGCGTCTCCGCGCAGCCGCGTATTTCCACGCCTTTCGCCATCAACATGGCGCATAAAGTCGGCGCCAGCGAGACGGCGACCGGTCGGGCGATTAATAGCGATTCGGCGGTATTGCAGGTGCCGAGCCGCTGCGTCTTGGCGTTTTCGAGGATCTTCTTCGCTTTGGCCGGGTCGGCGGAGTCGTCGATATAGACGTGGCAATTTCCGTCGAGGTGCTTGATGACCGGCACCTTCGCCTCGCGGCTGATGCGCTCGATCAGTCCCTTGCCACCGCGCGGCACGATCACATCCACGTATTCCGGCATGGCGACCAGATGGCCGACGACGGCACGGTCGGTGGTCTCGATCACCTGCACCGCCGTCTCCGGTAGACCCGCTGCGGCCAGCCCCTTGCGCACGCTGGCGGCGATGGCCTGATTGCAGCGTATTGCCTCCTTGCCGCCGCGCAGGATCGCCGCATTGCCCGACTTGAGGCACAGCGCCGCGGCGTCGGCGGTGACGTTGGGGCGCGCCTCGTAAATGATGCCGACCACGCCGAGCGGCACGCGCATCCTGCCGACTTGGATGCCGCTGGGCCGGTATTTCATGTCGGCGATTTCACCAATCGGGTCGGGCAGGGTCGCCACCTGTTCGAGACCTTGCGCCATCGATTCGACGCCCTTGGCACTGAGGGTCAGGCGATCAAGCAGCGCCGGTTCCAGGCCGTTGGCGCGGGCCTCGGCCACATCGGCGGCATTGGCGGCGAGCAGTTCGGCGCTGCGGGCACGGATGTCGGCTGCCGTGACCCGCAGCGCGGCGTTCTTCTGCGCAGTGCTGGCACGCGCCGTCGCGCGCGAAGCCTCGCGTGCCGCCCGCCCGAGAGCTTCCATGGTGCTCTTGATATCCATGGCGGAATCTTACGCCTTCACGAGGCGCAAAGAGAGTTGCAAGAATTCATCCCACAAGTCTCCGGGAGCAACGCCCTTGATGATGCGATCGATGCGTGCCGCGTGCAGCAGCGCGACACGATGCGTGCGCTGGCGCGCTTCATTGGCTAGCACCCAGAGAATCAGGGGCGGGGCGGCCTCTTCTGCCCTGAGGCCGTCAAGGGTACGCAGGCAGCGCGCCATGTCGCGTGATTGCAGGGCGGCTTTCAGATCGTCGATGTCGTAGCGGGCGACATTGAGAACCGCCGCCGACACTTGCGCCAGGGATAGGGCTCCCGGCGGATGGAGCAGGCCCAGTTTCTGGATTTCTTGGTGCGCCGCCAGCAGGTTGCCTTCGACGTGCAGGGCGATGAATTCGAGCGCCTCCGAGGAAGCGGTCTGTTGCTGGGCGGCAAGCCGACGGGCAATCCACTGCGGCAACTGGGCGAGCGGCGGCGCGTTGCATTCGATGGCCACGCCGGCCTCGACGAGGGCGACAAACCAGGCGGACTTCCTGGCTTTCCAGTCCATCTCGGGCAAGGTCATCAGGGTCAGGACGTCTACGGGTGGCGTCTGGCCATAGCGCTGCAAGGCCTCGCTGCCGTCGCGGCCCGGTTTGCCGCCCGGAATGCGCAGATCGACCAGCGTACGGCCGCCGAAGAGCGACAGGTTGCCTGCCGCATGGAACAACTCCTCCCAGCGGAAGGAGGGCGTCACTACCAGTACCGTGCGTTCCTCGAACCCCTGCCGCCGTGCCGCCGCGCGCAGGGCGTCGCCGGCCTCGATGGTCAGCAGCGGATCGTCGCCGTGCAGGACGTAAAGGGGCTGCAGGGGTTTTTCGAGATGGGCCGCGAGATGTTCCGGGCGCAGCAACACGGCCAGCCCTATTCTTTTTTGACGTCCGGCAGCGGCTTCGCCAGCGAAAGGCGGCGCAACAACTGCTGGACGAGGTCGGACTGCATGTCGCGCTGGATGATGGCCTCTTCCGATCCCTTGGCCAGCAGCAACTCGTCATCGAAAGTCATGTCGCGCTGCAGGATGATCTGTCCTGGGGCGGAGATATCCTTACCCTCGGCATCCTGGATACGGTAGAAGAACACCCGTGTCAATTGGACTTCTCGGACATAGCCCCTGGCACTCAGGGACAGAATATTGCGCAGGCTATCATTGCGCAGGATGACCAGCGTTGCCTTGGCCTCCTTGCGATCATTGACAACTTTCGTTACCGACGAGGCTTCGACATTGCGCTTGATATCTGCGCGCAGCACATCGAACTCCGGCAGCCCGATGTAGAGGGTGTCCCACGGCAGGTTGTAGCTGCCACGCAACTGGAACCCGCAACCGGCCAGCAGGGTGGCCAGAACAATCACGATCAGCCGGCGCATGGGCTTCCCTTTCCTCAGACGACGATATTGACCAGACGGCCGGGAACGACGACAACCTTCTTAGCCGGCAGCCCTGCCATGAATTTTTGTGCCTCTTCCGATGCCAGCGCGACGGCTTCGATCGCCGTCCTGTCAGCGCCGACTTTTACCTTGATGCTGCCGCGCAGCTTGCCATTGACCTGCAGCACCAGTTCCTGCTTGTCCTGCACCAACGCTTCGTCGAGCGGCTCGGGCCAAGCGGCTTGCAGGATGTCCGGACCATAGCCGAGTTCGATCCACAGTGCGTGGGCGATGTGCGGCGCGATGGGCGACAAGACGCACAGCAGGATCGAAAATCCTTCACGCGCATGCGGGTCGGCCGGCGCTTTTTCCAGCGCATTGAGCATTTTCATGCAAGCCGAGGCGACGGTGTTAAATTGCAGCTTGCCGAGGTCGTAGTTGGCCTGTTTGAGTAGCAGGTGGACTTCACGACGGAGCGCTGTTGGCGCTCCGGGTCCGGCGCAGCCACTCTTGAGCTGAACACCAAATGCCCAAACCCGCTTCATGAAGCGATAAGCACCCTCGACGCCGCTATCCGACCATTCCAGGGTTTGTTCGGGTGGCGAGGCGAACATCATGAAGAAGCGCGCCGTGTCGGCACCATATTGTTCGATGAGCGATTGCGGATCGACGCCGTTGCGCTTCGACTTCGACATCGTGCCGACACCGCCGTAGTCGATGGTCGAGCCATCGGCCTTGAGTGTGGCACCGATGACATGACCCGCATCGTCGCGAACAAGATCGACCTCGTCGGGCGCGAAATACTCGATGCCGCCCTTGTCGGTGCGACGAGAGAAAATGTGATTCAGGACCATGCCCTGCGTCAGCAGGTTGGCGAAGGGCTCATCCTTTTTCACCAGCCCGACATCGCGCATCACCTTGGTCCAGAAACGCGAGTAAAGCAGGTGCAGGATGGCATGCTCGATGCCGCCGATGTACTGGTCGACCGGCATCCAGTATTGCGTGCCGGCGTCGACCATCCTGTCGTTGGCCGTGCGCGTGGCAGCGTCGACACTGTAGCGCGCGTAGTACCACGACGAATCGACGAAGGTGTCCATCGTGTCGGTTTCGCGTTTGGCCGGCTTGCCGCATTTCGGGCAGGCGCAGTCGACGAAGTCGGCGCGTTTTGCCAGTGGGTTGCCCGAGCCGTCGGGTACGCAGTCCTCGGGCAGTTTCACCGGCAACTGATCGTCGGGCACCGGCACGGTGCCGCAGGCATCGCAATGGATCAGCGGGATCGGGCAGCCCCAGTAGCGCTGGCGCGAAACACCCCAGTCGCGCAGGCGGAATTGCACCTTCTTCTCGCCGAGGCCCTTGGCCGCGAGATCGGCGGCGATGGCATCGACGGCCGCTGCGTAGCCGAGCCCGTCGTACTTGCCGGAATTGACGCAGACGCCGCGCTGCTTGTCCGCATACCATTCCTGCCAGCCGTCGAGCGAAAAGGTTTGGCCCTCGACTGCGATCACTTGGGTAATCGTCAGCCCATACTTCTTGGCGAAGGCGAAGTCGCGCTCGTCGTGCGACGGTACGCCCATCACCGCGCCGTCGCCGTAGCTCATCAGGACGTAGTTGCCGACCCAGACCTCGACTTTCGCGCCGGTGAGCGGATGCTCGACGAAGAGGCCGGTGCGCATGCCTTTCTTCTCCATCGTCGCCATGTCGGCTTCCATCACCGAGCCGTGCTTGCATTCGTCGATGAAGGCGGCGAGTTGCGGATTGTTCAGCGCGGCGCGTGTGGCCAAAGGGTGTTCGGCGGCAACGGCGCAGAAGGTCACGCCCATGATGGTGTCGGCGCGCGTGGTGAACACCCACATCAGTTCGCGCTGGCCATCCAGTTCATAGGAGAAAGCGAAGCGCACGCCGGTGCTCTTGCCGATCCAGTTGGCCTGCATCAGCTTGACGCGTTCGGGCCAACCCGGCAGCGTATCGAGCGCGGACAGCAGTTCGTCGGCGTATTGCGTGATGGCGAGGTAATAGCCGGGAATCTCGCGTTTCTCGACGATGGCGCCGGTACGCCAGCCGCGTCCTTCGATCACCTGCTCGTTAGCCAGCACGGTCTGGTCCACCGGGTCCCAGTTCACCACCTGCGTCTTCTTGTAGGCGATGCCCTTTTCCAGCATGCGCACGAACAACCACTGGTTCCACTTGTAGTACTCGGGCTTGCAGGTCGCCAGTTCGCGCTCCCAGTCCAGGGCAAAACCCAGCGACTGCAACTGCTGCTTCATGTAAGCGATGTTGTCGTAAGTCCATTTCGCCGGCGGCACACTGTTCTGGATCGCCGCGTTTTCGGCGGGCAGGCCGAAGGCATCCCAGCCCATCGGCTGCAGGACATTGAAGCCGCGCATCTTGTAGGTACGGGCCAGTACGTCGCCGATGGTGTAGTTGCGCACGTGGCCCATGTGCAGCTTGCCCGACGGATACGGAAACATCGACAGGCAGTAATACTTCGGCTTGTCGCCGCTGGAATCGACGTTGAAGCTACGGGTCTTGTTCCAGTGGGCCTGAGCGACCTGCTCGATCTGGTTGGGTTGGTATTTTTCCTGCATGGCCGGGAGAAATTCACGTATCTCGACAAGGCGTCGAATTATACGCACCCCCCCGGATCGTTCAGCCCAAGCGTAATGGATGCAACGGTTGCATCAGGCGCCAACTGCGGGCTGCATTGATCGACCAGGCATCCAGAATGGCCAGCGGCGCTTGCAGGATCTGGTTGTTGATGCGCGTCCAGCGACGCCAGCCGAAGGACGCGGCATCTTCGCGCAGTCGCTCGGCGGCGACGAGTTCGAGCAGTCGGTCCATGGCAGCCTGGCAGTAGGCGTGCGTATCGGTCTCGCCGCCGGTGGTCTGCTCGGCATGGCGCAGGGCGGCATGCCAGAGAATTTCTGCACGCCGCATGGAAATGCCAGCCTTGTGGGCCAGCCACGGCAGAATCTTGGGATTGGTCGTTTTCATGAACGGCTCCTTGAGGGTAGCGCAATTTTGTTGCGCTGCAACATTAGACCATGAGATCGGGCTGGTTCGTAAAAGTTCAATAGCCAGCGTGTAGACTGCGCTTTTCCATGAAAACCTAAGCCATTGAATTTATTAGACGGGCTCAATGAGCCACAACTTTCTGCCGTCACCCTGCCCCCTCAGCACGCCCTGATCCTGGCGGGCGCCGGCTCGGGCAAGACGCGCGTGCTGACCACCCGCATCGCCTGGCTGATCTCGACCGGCCAGGTCTCTCCGCAGAGCCTGCTGGCCGTCACCTTCACCAACAAGGCCGCCAAGGAGATGCTGACGCGCCTGTCGGCGATGCTGCCGATCAACGTGAAGGGCATGTGGATCGGCACCTTCCACGGCCTGTGCAACCGGCTGCTACGCGCCCACCATCGCGACGCAGGCCTGCCGCAGCTGTTCCAGATCCTCGATAGCGCCGACCAGTTGTCCGCGGTTAAGCGCCTCCTCAAATCGCTCAACATCGATGACGAGAAGTTCCCGCCGCGCGAGCTGACCTGGTTCATCAATGCCCAGAAAGAGGCAGGATTGCGTGCCAACGCCGTCGAGGCTTGGGATGACTTCACGAAAAAGCGCGTCGAACTGTACGCTGCCTACGAAGCGCAGTGCCAACGCGAGGGCGTGGTCGATTTCGCCGAGCTGCTGCTGCGCTGCTACGAGCTGCTGGAGCGCAACGAGCCACTGCGTCGGCATTACCAGGAACGCTTCCGGCACATCCTCGTCGACGAGTTCCAGGACACCAACAAGCTGCAATACCGCTGGCTCAAGCTGCTGGCCAGCGGCGGCGGTTCGCTGTTTTGCGTTGGCGACGACGACCAGTCGATCTATGCCTTCCGCGGTGCCGACGTCGGCAACATGCGCGACTTCGAGCGCGAATTCAGGGTCACTAACCTGATCCGCCTCGAACAAAACTACCGCTCGCATGGCAACATCCTCGATGCCGCCAACGCCATCATCCGCAACAACCCGCAGCGACTCGGCAAGAACCTGTGGACGGCGGCCGGTTCCGGCGAACCGATCCGCGTGTATGAGTCCTACTCCGATGGCGACGAGGCGCGCTTCATCGTTGAAGAGGTCAAGGCGCTTTCGCGCGACGGCCACGCACGCGCCGAGATCGCGCTGCTCTACCGCAGCAACGCGCAGAGCCGCGCGCTGGAACACGCCCTGTTCAACGCCGGCATCCCCTACCGCGTGTATGGCGGGCTGCGTTTTTTCGAGCGCGCCGAGATCAAGCATGCGCTGGCGTATTTGAGACTGATTGCCAACGAGAACGACGACACCGCCTTTTCCCGCGTGGTGAACTTCCCGACGCGCGGAATAGGGGCGCGCAGCATCGAACAGTTGTCGGATGCTGCCCGAGGGGCGGGTGGTAGCCTTTACTCGGCCATTCCGCATGTCGCAGGTGCGGGTGGCGCCAAGCTCGGCGCGTTTGCCGCCTTGATCGTCAAGCTGCGCGAGGCCGCGCAACTGCCGCTACCGGAACTGGTCGAGCATGTCCTCGATCTTTCGGGCTTGCGCACGCACTACCAGAACGAAAAGGAAGGGCAGGAGCGGCTGGAAAACCTCGACGAGCTGGTCAATGCCGCCAGCAGCTTCGTCGCCGAGGAGGGCACGGTCAGCGCGGAAGGCGAACTCTCGTCGGACCTCGCCTCCTTCCTGGCGCACGCTTCGCTAGAAGCCGGCGAACATCAGGCCGGCGAAGGCGACGACGCGCTGCAACTGATGACCGTGCATTCGGCCAAGGGGCTGGAGTTCAACATCGTCTTCATCTGCGGGCTGGAGGAAGGCCTGTTCCCACACGAAAACTCGCTGAACGAAGACAAGGGGCTGGAAGAGGAACGCCGGCTGATGTACGTCGCCGTCACGCGCGCGCGCCAGCGGCTCTACCTGTGCTTCGCGCAGACGCGCATGCTGCACGGCCAGACGCGCTACAACCTGCCCTCGCGCTTCATCGACGAAATCCCCGCCGACCTGCTGAAGCACCTGACGGCGCGTGCTGGTAAAGCCGGGTATGCCGTGTCGCCAGAGCCGACTTTTGGCAGCGCATCGCGCCCGCAACCAAAGGGCGGTTTGCGCATTGGCCAATCGGTGATGCACGCCAAATTCGGCCTCGGCGTCATCGTCAATGCCGAAGGCAGCGGCAACGATGCGCGCGTGCAGGTCCACTTCGGCAGCGCCGGCATCAAATGGCTGGCACTGGCGGTCGCCAAACTGGAGCCCGCATGAAATGCTCAACCAATGGTCGCATTTACGCCAGCGGCATATGATTCCAGAGTGTCATTGAAATAGTCAGAACAGGGCTCTTCCGGTAAATCCTACGGAGAAATGAGATGACCGACATCTCTGAGGTGGTGTATTCACGCGGGTTTTCCAGGACTCGGGTAGGTACAACATTATGGGAGCGGTCATCCCGGCGAAGATTTTGGGGCTTGAGGGGCAAGTGATCAAGGACGTTGTGTTCAACGAAGCAAGCGGAGGACGGGTGCGGGTCATTTGCGACCGTGACCGACGTCGTCGTCCGGTGGAGCACCGTACCGGGGGGCGGGGTTCGGTCAATCGCTTGTTGCGGCGGACGGTGCTGGACGTGCCGCTGGATGGGCTTCCGTGCGAAACCGAGATCGAGTACGCCGTGCTGCTGGAGTTTCTTGACGCCCTGTCGCAGGAGTACGCACAAGGCATTGAGGCCGTAGCGCTCGACATGGGGCCGGCCTACATCGCCGCCGTGCGGGAGTCGTTGCCAGACGCGGCCATCGTCTTCGATCGCTTCCACGTCATGCAGATGTTCGGCAAGGTAATCCGCGATTGCCGCCGTG
>JACDZI010000116.1 GCA_013426785.1 Rhodocyclaceae bacterium
TCCGGTTTGACGGGCTTGCTGATGAAGTCACTCATTCCCGCATCCAAGCACTTAGTTCATTTGCTGCAAACCGACAAGCGTCGGGGGGGGCTTGTCGTGTTTGCTACAAGTTGCTGATTGCTTAACGCACTGAAAAATAACAACTTGCGAGCTGGCATGCGGTTTGCGGAGAGGGGGAAACCTCTCCTCGTCGTCATCCCATGGCTACCATCCTCAAAAAGCCGAAACCGTTATCGGTCAACCCGCTGAAAACTTCCCAGCCGGTTGGGGCGTCACTGGCTTTTCTCGGGCTCAATCGTGCGTTGCCGCTGATGCATGGCTCCCAAGGATGTACCGCGTTTGCGAAAGTGTTCCTGGTCCGCCATTTTCGCGAACCGATTCCGCTGCAGACGACCGCGATGGATCAGATCGCTACCGTGATGGGGGCCGATGAAAACGTTGTGCAGGCGCTGGCGACCATCGCCGGGAAAAATCGTCCGGCGGTGATCGGCCTGTGTACCACCGGCCTGTCGGAAACGCAGGGCAGCGACATCCGTCGCTGCGTCAAGGAATTCCGCGCCGCGCATCCCGAATTCGCCGATGTGCAGGTGGTGCCGGTCAATAGTACCGATACCATCGGCTGCCTCGAAACCGGCTTCGCGCTGGCGGTCGAGGCGATCATCGACACCTTGGTGGAAAAGTCGGCGCACGGGAGCGTTAGCTCCCAACAGTCTCTAGTTGGACGGCGTCTGAAGCAGGTCAACGTGCTTGCGTCCTCCTTGCTAACGCCGAGTGACATTGAGGCGATCAAGGACTGGATCGAGGCCTTTGGCCTGCGCCCGGTGGTGCTGCCGGATTTGTCCGATTCGCTCGACGGCCATCTGGTCGCCGAAGAATTCACGCCGCTCACCGTGGGTGGTACGCCGGTGCCAGAGATTTTCACGCTCGGCGAGGCCGCCGCGACGCTGGTGATCGGCGCATCCCTGACCCGTGCCGCCGACAAGCTGAAGGAAAAAACCGGTGTGCCGGACTACCGTTTCGACGGGCTGATGGGCCTGGCGACCTGCGATGCCTTCACGCAGGCGCTGGCGACGATATCGGGCCAGCCGGTGCCGGAAAAGATCGAGCGCCAGCGCGCCCAGTTGCAGGACGCGATGGTCGATACGCACTTCATGACCGGCTTCGCCTCGGTGGCGCTGGCGGGCGACCCCGATCTGATCGTCGGCTTCGCGCATTTACTCGTCGATGCCGGTGCCGAAATTGCCGTCGCTGTTTCGCCGGTCAAGGCTCCGGTGCTGGAGACGCTGCCCATCGCAGCCGTGACCATCGGTGATCTGGAAGACCTGGAAAAAGCCGCCGTCGGCAGCCCGGTGCGGCTCGTCATTGGCAACTCGCATGCCGCGCAATCGGCCGAGCGCCTCGGCGTGCCACTGCTGCGCGCCGGCTTTCCGCAATACGACTGGGTCGGCGGCTACACCCGCACCTGGGTGGGCTATCGCGGTTCGCGCCAGGCCCTGTTCGACTTCGCCAATCTCATCCTGGGGCAGCATCATGACATCGCACCCTATTGTTCCCTCTTCTGGCAAGACGGACCACGCAGCCAGGAAAGCCGCCCAGCGGCGCCTGCAGCTGGTCACGTCCACTGAGACGGAGACGCTGCCCATGATTCGCGTCGCTTTCGCCAGTGATGACCGCTTGCGAGTCAATCAGCACTTCGGCGCGGCCGAGGGCTTCATCGTCTACGACGTGTCACCGGATCGTGCCGCTCTTGTTGCCCTCGGCGAATTCTCGGCGACGGCGCAGGACGGCAACGAGGACAAGCTGGCTGCCAAGATCGAGTTCCTGACCGGCTGTGCGGCGGTGTTCGTCATGGCCGTCGGTGCCTCGGCAATCAAACAATTGTTGGCGGCTGACATCCAGCCGGTGCGGGTGGGCGAATCGGCACGCATCGGTGACCTGCTGGCCGACATCCAGTCTGGCATGCGCGCAGGCGGCGTGCCCTGGATCGACAAGGCGCTGGCGGCCGGGCGCAGCCCCGAGCGTTTTTTCAAGATGGCGGAGGAAGCATGGACGGACTGATCCTGCTGCCAGCTCCCCTGTTTGTTTCCCTGCTGGAGATCTCCCATGTCTGACCTCGTTCTCGAAACCGATTTCATCAAGGAGATGGTGCGCCAGATGCGCGCCCTCGATACCTATGGCACCCAGAACGGCTGGTCGCCAGAGCAGATCCTCGATCCCTTCGTCCTGACCAAGGAACGCAAGTCCGCCATGCCGATCATCGGCGATCCAGACGAGGAAATCACTTCGCGCGTCAAGGCCTTCTACAACGCCATTGCCGTGCTGATCGAGAAGGAGTGCGGCCTGATGGCGGTGCCTTTCGTTCATCTGACCCACGAAGGTTTCGGCCGTGCGCTGATCATCGTCGGTAAGCTGGTCGCGGTCGACAAGACCCTGCGTGACGTACATCGCTTCGGCTTCGATTCGCTCTCGAAGATGAAGACCGAGAGCGACAAGCTGCTGTCCGTCGCCATCGAGCGCATCGGCCAGTATCCGGATGTCGCGGGGCTCTGAGCATGTCCGCAGAGGAACTGAAAACCCTCGAAAAGGAAGTGAAGAAGCTGAAGCGCATCGCTTCCGAGTGGGCTGGCCAGTTGCACGACCTCGTCGAGGACAAACTGCCCGCCGGCTATGAGGAACTGCCCGCCATTGCCCAATCGACCTACGACGCCTGCCAGGCCTGGTCGGTCGCCAATGCCAAATTGAATGCAAATCAACCGTCCTAGAAAGGAAATGTCATGCCTGCAACTGCCGTAACGCGGGGCGGCACCCCGTATGTCCCCACCTATGCCGATTCGATCGACCCGAAAAAATGTATCGGCTGCGGCCGCTGCTACAAGGTCTGCGTGCGCGATGTGCTGACTCTGGTCGACCGTGGCGAGGATGACGACATGGACGAAGACGATTGGGACGACGAGGATGCCAAGGCGATGATGACCGTCAAGAACCCCGGCGATTGCACCGGTTGCGGCGCCTGCGGCCGAACCTGCCCGAAGGACTGCTTCACCTTCGTCTCGGCCTAGAGTTCCCATCCCCGGAGAGAACCATGATCACCCTGACCCCCAACGCCGTGAAAGCCATCCGCCGCTTCGTGCGCGGTTCCGAAACGCCGGTGGCCGGCCTGCGCATCCTGATCCAGGGTGGCGGCTGTTCCGGTTTCCAGTATGGCCTGCGCCTCGAAGCGGAAAAACAGGAGGACGACACCGAACTCGACATCGAGGGCGTGAAGCTGCTGGTCGATCCGCTGAGCTACACGCTGGTGGCCAGGGTGACGGTGGATTTCATCGACACGCTGACTCATACCGGCTTCAAGTTCGACAACCCCAACGCGACCTCGACCTGCGGTTGCGGCCAGTCGTTTAACCTGTAAGCGCGGAAAGGATAGCGACCATGTGGGAATACACCGAAAAAGTCCGGGAACACTTCTTCAACCCGCGCAACGCCGGCGTCATCGAGGGTGCCAACGGCGTCGGCGATGTCGGCTCGATCAAGTGCGGCGACGCGCTGCGCCTGATGCTGAAAGTAGAGCCGGACAGCGATGTCATCCTTGATGCCAGTTTCCAGACCTTCGGCTGTGGTTCGGCCATCGCGTCGAGTTCGGCGCTGACCGAGATCATCAAGGGCAAGACCATCGACGATGCACTCAAGGTGACCAACCAGGACATCGCCGATTACCTCGACGGCCTGCCGCCCGAGAAGATGCACTGCTCGGTGATGGGGCGCGAGGCGCTACAGGCGGCCGTCGCCAACTATCGCGGCGAAGCGTGGAGTGACGACCATGGGGAAGGCGCGCTGATCTGCAAGTGTTTCGCCATCGACGCCGTGCTGATTGAGGAAGTGGTGCGCGCCAACGGCCTGACTTCGGTGGAGCAGGTGACCAACTACACTAAGGCCGGTGGCAGCTGCTGTTCCTGCCACGAGGGCATCGAGGAAATACTCGTCAAGGTCTGCGCCGAGAAGCCCAGTCATGTGAATCATCCCGCCACCGCCTGTACGGTACAGGGTCCGAGTGCGAAACCCGCCACGCCGGCGAGCAAGAGCGGTCTCACCAACTACCAGCGCATCCGCAAGATCGAGGACACGCTGGAAACGATTCGCCCGCAACTGAAACGCGACCACGGCGACATGGAGCTCATCGAAATTCAGGGCAAGAAGATCTACCTCAACCTGATCGGCGCTTGCGCCGGCTGCATGATGGAGCACGCCACCATGGGTGGCATCCAGGCCAAGCTGTGCGAGGCGCTCGGCGAACTGGTGCAGGTGCTGCCTGCCCGCGAGTTGGCCAAAGAACTGGCCAGAGTGTCAGCTGAGGCATGACCATGGACACCAGCCTGCCCCCCATTTACCTGGACAACAATGCCACGACGCGGGTCGATCCGGCTGTCGTCGAAGCCATGCTGCCGTTCTTCACCGAGCACTTCGGCAACCCTTCGTCGATCCACAGTTTCGGCGCCCAGGTCGGCAAGGCGCTGAAGACGGCGCGCTGCCAGGTGCAGGCGCTGCTCGGCGCCGAACACGACTCCGAAATCATCTTCACCTCCTGCGGCACCGAGTCGGATTCCACCGCCATCCTTTCCGCCCTCAAAGCGCAGCCGGAGCGGCGTGTGATCATCACCACCACCGTCGAACATCCGGCCATCCTCACCCTGTGCGAGTGGCTGGAAAAGGAAGACTATGTCGTCCATCAGCTGCCCGTCGACAAGAAAGGCCGCATCGATCTCGACGAATACAAGTCGCTGCTCGGCCCGAACTTGGCCCTCGTCTCGGCGATGTGGGCCAACAACGAAACGGGCACGCTGTTCCCGGTCGAGGAAATGGCCGAGATGGCGCATGCTGCCGGTGTCATGTTCCATACCGACGCGGTGCAGGCGGTCGGCAAGATTCCCCTCGACCTGAAAAGCACCCAAATCGACATGCTGTCGCTGTCGGGCCACAAGCTGCATGCACCCAAGGGCATTGGCGTGCTTTACCTGCGCCGCGGCTGCCGCTTCCGTCCGCTGTTGCGCGGCGGCCATCAGGAGCGCGGCCGGCGTGCCGGTACCGAGAACGCCGCCGGCATCGTTGCCATAGGCAAGGCGGCCGAACTGGCGCTGGAACATATCGGCCATGAAAACACCGTGGTCAAGCGCCTGCGCGACAAACTGGAGCGCGGCATCCTCGCCAAGGTTTCGCACGCCTTCGCTACCGGCGACACGCTCTATCGCCTGCCCAACACCAGCAACATCGCCTTCGAATACATCGAGGGCGAGGCGATCCTGCTGCTGCTCAACAAGCTGGGCATCGCCGCCTCGTCGGGTTCGGCCTGCACCTCGGGTTCGCTGGAGCCTTCGCACGTGATGCGCGCGATGGGCATTCCCTACACCGCTGCGCACGGCACGACGCGCTTCTCGCTGTCGCGCTACACGACCGAAGAAGAGATCGACCGCGTCATCGCTGCCGTGCCGCCCATCGTCGCCCAGTTGCGCAAGCTGTCACCGTACTGGTCCGGCAATGCGCCGGTCGCCAATCCCGATCAGGCCTTCGCCCCGGCATACGCGTAACGGAAAAGTCGGCGCTGGCGGGACGGCAAGCTTAGAGCTCCGAAACAGATGGCCGGGGCATAGAATGGATTTGGGTTCAGGCTAG
>JACDZI010000117.1 GCA_013426785.1 Rhodocyclaceae bacterium
GTGGCGCCATTACGCCGATCTTCGGTGGCTCCTTTATGGCGATCAATGACAGCTGCCATAGGGAAACCAGTGCCACCAGGCTCCCGGTTGCCACCAGGGACTGCCATATCCCCAGGGGAATATCATTCAAAATGGATTGCATGCCCAAAGGATAGACCGCCCGCAAACCCTCGTCAATACAGGGCTTCCCGTGTTCCGGTTACGGGATGCATCTATGCGAACGTGGCATAATTACACTGTCTTTAATCAACTCAGGATAACCACCATGAACAAATCGGAACTCATCGATGCACTTGCCGCCAAGACCGACTCCACCAAGGTAGCTGCCAGCAAGTCCGTCGATGCTCTGCTGGAAATCATTACCGGCGCCGTAGCCAAGGGTGAAGATGTCGCCCTGATTGGCTTTGGCACCTTCAAAGCAGCCAAGCGCGCCGCCCGCACCGGCAAGAACCCGAAGACCGGAGAAACACTGAAGATCGCGGCTACGACGGTTCCGACGTTCAAGGCCGGCGCAGGCTTCAAGGCAGCCGTCGCAAAGTGAGTTTCATGGCGCCGCCTGGTCGGTCGGGGATCCTTGCCGCCGGCAATTCCTTGCCTGCCTACAACAAGGCGGCGCCACCATCGTTTCGTTCAATGTAGAGTTTCCTGCATATCCCAAAGAAAAAACCCCACGAGCTCGAGAGCCAGTGGGGCTTTGGGGAAGGAAGAGGAAAACAGGGAAATCCTCCGCCTAATGGCCAGCATTGCTGCCGGTTTGGTCCAGGATGGGTTCGATTCGCACGGGAAATGCCCGACATCGAGTGCAAATATTCCTCGAGCGAAGGCGCGGAGCGCATCCCCTGCCGCGAAGCGGCTCCCCAGATGCGAAGCACCTCCCTCGGCCGCAGGCCTCCCAGGACGCGACCAACGGGAGCGGCTACCCTCCGCGGCCGAAGGCCGCGGTGTTTCCGGTTGTCGCTTTCAAAATCGGTTATCCGGAATCAGTGATTGATTTCCGACTGTGCAATGAGGTATTTCGTGCTATTAAAAACCGCAATGTCACAGTCCGGACATCGCTCGACATAAGCGAGCCAAACTGCACCGATGGTATTTTCAGATCAGATGGACTGAGCCCGCTGGCATACCGTGGTTGCTTATGCGATGGCCAACTTCCCGACCATCCGCATGTCTTCAAGCCAGAAAAGGAAAGCAAAGGTCTTACTCTGCTCCTCTAACCACAGAAGAGCTTCCGCCGGATGACGCAACCGCGAAACAAGGTAGTAGGGTCGAAGGGCAAGAACACTGGCCGTATTCTGGTGATGCCTATGCGCGGATGCATTACGAACGATCTGGAGATGGCCGATATACGAGTCTGCACCGAACGACTTGGCCAATGTCTCCTTGTTTCCAAGATTGAGCGCGTTGATGACGATGTTGAGCTTGCCGGCGTCACCCCATGTTGGTTCGAGCCGCAGGTCGCTATTTGTACCTCCTGGTGTCGGATGACGCTTTCGCGTTACCTGGGCGGCGATATGTGATACCTCTTGTCTGGAACCGGCACAGGCGACCAGTACAACTCCACTCGCTGTTTTGGCGCCAAGGGCGGATTCCATCACCACGGAGCGACTGAAATTACCCCAGTATTGCCACGCCGCTGAGGCAAGACCTTCGAGAAACATCCAATGCCGATGATCAAAGCGACCAGAAAAGTTGCTCTGGAAATTGAGAAACCGGTCTTCAACGAGATTAAGTCGTGCTTCGAGCCGGTTGAAATGGATCTGCAAATCCATTGCCAATCTCAGATCTCAAGCTCTCCTCGCAAGGCTTTCGCCAAATAACGGACGCGGGTAAGCCGGCTCGGCTTGCGGGTTGTGGCACCTTCTGCAGCTAGGACGTACTCCTTGAATGACCCTTCCAAGTCATGACTCTCGTGGGCCAAAGACAGTGCCCTGAGCCGTTCTTTAGCTGCTTCGATGTCATTACAGAAAGTGCCAATGGGCTTTAAGCCCAGCTCATCATCTTTGTCGGGCAAACCGACCTTGTTTAGAACGCAGGCACAAAAGAGTGTGTGAACCGTATAGGACTTCATGAGATACGAGTCCTTGAATTCGGTCAGTTGTTGGCTCACAAAATCAAAAAACTCGCGTATCAGGGACCCGTACTCCGTTTCTCTGTCAAAGGTCTCATCGAAGCGAGAGTAAAGGTTACTCAGTATCTTCGGACTGGTGCTGATAATCCCGTGCTCAAGGGACACCACCATTTCGGCGATCAATTCGGCGTCAGCCATGCGGACAATCTGACGATTGGTCAGGATGTTGAAGCCAACGATTGTGGCCGACATCTCATCTGTTAGCGTGTTCACGAACCATTTGAACCCGCCGTGGAACTGGGCATGCCGCTTTTCCGATTCGTTAAGCGGGAGTGTGTAGGCATTCATGCGCCGGAACATCTCAAGTATTTCCGACTTACTGGCATTCCGAATCACGTCCACCGGGACCGGGTGCGCCAGGTAGGCCATTTGCATCTCTTCCGGCAACTCTGAAAATGACTTACCCGCAAACTGCCTGGAAACAGACGTCAGCCGGAACTTGTCGTTGAGAAAATCCATCATCGACGTTATCCGCTGTTGCCCATCCACAATTTCACGGATCACGCGCCGCGACTTACGATCCAGTGACTCTGAAAAGTACAACTTGGGGAACGGAAATCCCGTTAGCATCGTGTCAATGAAGTAGCTACGGGCGCTTGATGGCCATAGGCCAGCACCACGCTGGTAGGTCTTGTTCACCACCAGATCCTTGCGACCAAGCATGTCCCTCAACTCGGCTACGGAGTAAGTACTGTTGTCGAGCTTCATCCTAATATCCTGATGGTCAAATAATGCTCATTGTACTCGGAGGCCGAAAGGTGATTTTCCGTGGGAGCCTTTTTAACTGGTCTCGGCGAACACACGTACGAGAGGACAAGCGGGAAATGCTTGTGATTGATGAAGACTAGGTTTAGCGCAATCTTGGTAAGCAAATCAAAACCGCCCGGGGGTAAGCCGGGCGGTTTTAGGGGCTAATTATTGGGTATTCGTACGAGCTACACGGATCTCACAAGGATCAGGAAATGTCACCCAAATTATCCAGTCGCTGCTCACGGTCGGCGCGCATTATTTTGCAATTGCAACATTGGCAAATCCATAACTCGTTGAGCAGAACTTCCGTCGGCCACTGAGTACTTTCATCTGGACCAACATAACGTTTAATCGCTGCTCCAACTAGGCGAAAGCAGGTTGTACTGATCTCCCATCCATTGTTCCCATTCCAGAAAGGGAGATTCTCGAGCTCATCTACCTCATGCTGGGTAAGGTTTTCAATCAGCTTTTCGCAGGGGATAAATTGATCCCCAAAGTAAATGCGAGACTTCTTTTTGAGTGAATCCCACTTGAGACGATTAGGCCCAAACTGTGCGCTGACCTTCCCTGCAATAGCCGACATGATTTTCTCAGCCAATGCTCTACTCTGACGACCTGCCACAGAACGATTCGCATGATTCATTTGCTTCTCCAACCCCTGATGACCCGAGGCGCGGTTGTGCGATTGCACTTGCCTTACTTTAGGTTCACTTGTGTTCCCATAGCTGTTCAACGAATGCCCTCAGCTCATTCTCGAGGGCGGGCGTTAGCGCTGCGGTTTTAATCTTTATGGTCAGGTTGCCATCACTCCTTGTGATAGTTGCTGCCAGTTCTTTACCGATGAATAGCTGTTTTACATCCTGGTTGTTTGTGGATTTCATTCAATTCTCCTCGTACATGCTCCGCGGCTGAGCGCCAAAGATTGCAAACGAGATGCTTGACGCGCGCAGATAAAGTTTCAGTCAGAAAGCAGACTGACCCACTTTGAAAATCCACCCTGAAATGTCATTTTTCGATTTGGACTCACTAAAAATTCAGAATTTTATTGACCTGCATAGATGCTATGCTATACTAGGCTAGTATTACAACAACACAGGAGATAACATGCTTTTCCCATTCGCAGATGCACTGCCTTACAAAATCGAAGATGTCTTCAGACCTTTAAAGGCTCAACCCAAGCCTCTCGCACCAAAGAAGGTCTCAAACAAAAAGACCAAGAGGTCCGCAAAATGAGAGTGATCTTTTTGATGGTTTTGCTGGCTGCTAGTACAGTCGCGCAAGCCGGCAAGATTGATTCCCTCGTGTACTTCCAGATGCCGTCCAACACCGACCGAAATAGCGCCGTTGCTCCAGGGGGTGATATTGCTGCCGCTCACAGCGTCGGAGCCCAGGTGAGCGGCAATTCTGGTGGCACCGCAACTGCTGCAGGACTCACCGCTGGCGCGATCATTTACAACATGCTGAAGGGTGAAGATCCGCAAAAAGTGAAGGACTGGACGATAGTGGGCCTCGACGCGAAATGCGAACCGACGGTGATCAGGGTTGCCAACCGAAACAAGATCCTGTCCAAGGACGGTCGAGAATTGATGATCAGCGAATGGCGCTGGGCTCACCTGACTCAGAATGATGCCGAGGAACTTGTCATCGAGCCGCTTGAAGTTCCGGCCGCAGTGAAATCACACCCCTGCTGGAATTCCTACCTGATCAAAGCGAATGCCACGAAATCTGGCCAAAGACATAACCCAGAGGAGTTCTATCGCTAGGCTATGCTAGGCTAGTAACCTCGATTGGAGGAATACCTGCATGCCATTTTTCAAACTTGAAACCGGTACACGACAGACAGGTGCACGGCCGGTACGCGTCTCTGGGAAAATCAGACGTGGCGACGTTGCAAAAAGCGTGTACCTGCAGCTGCCTCAACAGACCGTTGACCAACTTGATGCGGCTCTGGATGGCCCGACTGCGCCCGGAATCGTTGGTTTGATTGAGTGGGCGGTTGCAGAACTGGACCGGCAGAATCTCGTTTTGAACGTATCAAACGAGACGTAACGATTTCCGCCTCTCTGCCAGAATTGCTTACTACTGATGAGCCGCCGAGATGAGTACCTGAAATATCTAAAAAGTTCGGGATGGTCCGAAATCAGGAACATTGCTCTAGAGCGTACAAGCGGTCATTGCCAGTTCTGTGGAGACTTCGCAACCCAAATTCATCATGTCCGATACCCAAAGCAATTCGGCGACGAACACCCAAATAGTACCCTTCCAGTTTGCAAGAGATGCCATGACACCGCGCACGGAGTGCTGAAAATGACGAAGGATTTGACGAAGGTTGAAAAGTTTTCCGAGATATCCCCCACGGGGACCAGGCTGAACTATCTGCTGAGTGACGAGGGACGCGTCTATGCCTCAGCAAAATCTTGGAGTCGTGCGCTCGACGTACCAGAATCTATGCTGACATATTTCGAGACGGGACTTGCAAGGATGTCGCTCATGAAAAAGGACTCGGCCGGAGGTTCCCTTGAGATGCGTTATCAGAATACGGCGGTATATCGCTGGCATGCTGTCGCCGCTCAACTTAGAGCGTTTGATCGTGAGTTTTCTAATACGGGGTACAAGTCAAGGCCTCCAGAAGAGAGAAGGCAGCTAGAAAAGTTCCACGAGAATTATGAACGTTTGACCAACTGGGGTTACGACCTGCAAGAACGTGCAATTGCGGCGA